>JBDTLS010000159.1:0-6867 GCA_039934655.1 Sphingobium sp. | reverse complement strand
ATGCTTGGGATCTTCGGTTATCATAACCCCTTCTCCTTCAATCTGGAGTCGAGACGCGGGAACACGCAGCGGGCATTGCCCTCGAAGATCGCATTGCGTTCCGCGTCACTGATATCGAGTGCGTCGACATAGCGTTTGGTGTCGTCGAAATACTGGCCGGTGGTGGGATCGATGCCGCGCACCGCGCCAACCATTTCCGATCCGAACAGGATGTTTTTGTTTTCGATCACATCTGCCAGCAAATCGATACCCGGCTGGTGATAGACGCAGGTGTCGAAGAAAATATTGTTCATCAGATGCATGTCGAGGCTCGGCTTTTTGAGCATGTCCGCAAGGCCGCGATAGCGTCCCCAATGATAGGGCACCGCGCCGCCACCATGCGGAATGATGAAGCGCAGCGTAGGGAAGTCCTTGAAGAGATCGCCTTCCAACAACTGCATGAAGGCGATAGTGTCGGCCGCGATATAATAGCCGCCGGTCGCGTGCATCGCCGGATTGCAACTGCCCGACACATGGATCATCGCCGGGACATCCAACTCGACCATCTTTTCGTAGAAGGGATACCAATAGCGGTCGGTGAGCGGGGGATGCTGGAAATAGCCGCCACCCGGATCAGGATTGAGGTTACAGCCGATAAAGCCCAGCTCCGTAACGCAGCGTTCCAACTCGGCGATGCTGTTCGTCATATCGGCGCGCGGCGACTGCGGCAACATGCACACGCCAACGAAGGTTTCGGGAAACAGGCCAACGACACGCGCAATCAGATCGTTGCAGCGGATCGCCCATTCCTTCGCCATCGCTTCGTCGCCGACATGCGGCGCCATAGCGGAGGCGCGCGGTGAGAATATGGTGAGGTCGGCGCCTCGCTCCTGGATCAAGCGAAGCTGGTTCGCCTCAATCGTCCCGCGAATCTCGTCATCGGAAATATCAGGGTAGGGCGGACAAGGCGTTCCCGCGTCGAAGGCCGCTTTCTGCTCTTCCCGCCAGGCGTCATGTCCCTGGGGCAGGACGGTATAATGTCCATGACAATCGATAATAAGCGTCACGCCGCTCTCCCCTCCCGGCTTTGTTCGATCATATTCAGCTTAGCAAGCAGCCCGTCTGGCGACAGCGCGCCGATACCGCCGATTTCGCGCTGGAGCGCGATAGTCGCGCGTGTCATCGTCGGAGCGATGCCCAGATCTTCAAGTGTCCTGGCCACCTCTTCCATCTCGACCGCGCGGCGCAGGCCATGCACGAGCATCCGGTTGAGATTATAATCGGCCCGCCCCTGCCAGGGCTGATCCTTCCAGCTATCATCAAGCGAGCCGAGCACCGCATCGGTCACGCCCGCACGATGAGCGGCGAGAATGCATTCGGCGCTGAGCGCCTCCAGCCCCTTGACCATGACCGATCGGATCATCTTGATCGCCGAGGCATCCCCCACTTTGCGCCCCGCGATCGAAACATGCGTAAAGCCCGCAACTCGCAGAGCGGCGGCGGCTTCGTCCGCATGTGGTCCCGAAACGAGCAACGGCACGCCGAGCCGCGCGGGCAACACCGGCGCCATCACCGCAACATCGACATAACGACCACCGGTCGACTCAACCGCTAAGGCCGCAGCTCGCTTGGTTGCGGGAGCAACACTGTTCATGTCCAGCCAGAGCGCCCCGGCGGGAAGAAGTGACGCATAATTGCGCGCGGCCCCCAACGCCTGATCCGCGGTGACGAGCGAGAATATAGCATCGGCTTCGGTCAGCGCGTCTGCCGCTGTATCACAGCCGCTGACTTCGGCTGTCCGATAATCGGCGAGCTTTGCCGCCCGCATCGCCCCATCCCGCGTCTTGATGTCGAAAGCGTGCGCGCCGGGCCGGGCAAACGCCTGCCCCGCTTCGCCAAAACCGATAAAGGTGATGCTTTCCGACATAAGTCGATCCTTAGGCCGTTAGATCAGGCACCCGCCAATCCAATTGAACCCAATCCTATCCATTTTCCTGAAGTCTTGTTTCAAGGCTGGCCTGGTGCAGCATGTCGATCATGCGTTGTTGGGAGCGGGTGGGCCGCCAGCCACTGCGGACACTGAGCCCGATGGTTCGTACACAACCAGGCAGATCACCGCCTATTCTTTCCAGCATCCCGGCCTCGACCTCCAATGCCACCTGATCCGGCGATAGCAGCGTCAGCAGATCGCTTTGTACGAGAAGTCCCCGGATCACCATTACCGAACCGCACTCGACCGGCACATAAGGCTTCTTCCCGCCTTGAAACAATGCCTCCCAATGTGCGCGCAGGGGCGTGCCGACCGGGCCGACCACCCATGACTGCGTGACGAGCATGGACAGGTCCACCGCGCGCCCGGCCAAGGGATGATTCTTGCGTCCGAATATGGCCAGCCGATCCGTAAATAGCGGCTTTTGATCGACGCCGGGCGGTGCATCATCGCGCAGAGCACCGACCATGATGTCTATGATGCCGTCGAGCAAAGGATCGACCAGTTCGCGCCATGATCCTTCGACGATATCAACGACGGCACCGGGGGCTTCACGCTGGAACAAAGCCAATGCACGCGGCAGCAGCAGCGCACGGCTGAGCGGCATCGCACCAATCGCGATCCGGCCACCTTCTTCGCTCTCGCCAAGCGCCTCATCCATGCCCGCAGCGATCTCTCCGGCTGCGAGACGGATACCGCGCGCCATCGCGTGTCCGGCCGGCGTTAGCGCCATGCCGCGCCCGCGTCGCTCGGCTAGCGGCGTAGCGCATATCTGTTCCAGCTCACGCACCGCGCGATGAATCGCTGGTTGCGAGAGGCCGCTCGCCGCTGCTGCGCCCGCGAAGCCCTGAAAATTGGCGAAATGCAGAAATGCTTCGAGTTGGGTTGCGGTCATGAGCCGTTCCGGCCGGGAAAAGCCACGCGAGCCATCGCGGCCCAAGCGGCGTGCGGCAGTCGCCAGTTCCGCGAAGGCGCGCCCTGCCCGTTCTACCAGCGCGGTGCCCCCCGGCGTAGGCGTCACGCCATCCGAATGCCTGTCGAACAGCTGTACGCCCAGTTGCTGCTCCATCCTGCGCAGCCCCTGCGTCAGCGCCGGCTGAGACAGGCCCGCCGCCTCCGCTGCGCGATTGAGGCTGCGCTGCGCCACCACATCGCCAAGCGCGCGCAGATGCCGCAGATTAAGGTCGAATGGTTTCACCATGACATGTATCATAACAAAAACTTATTGCCGGTCTACAAGTTGAATTGGCGGTTTGCACGCCGACGCGGGACGGGCAGGCTAAGCAGAGGAGACAGGTGCATGGGTGTCGTGGTTCAGAATATCGAGCGGGCCGATGCTGCGGTAATCGACGGTCTGGCTGCCGCAGGGGTTGCGACAGTGCATGAGGCGCAGGGCAGGATCGGCCTGCTCGCGCATTATATGCGCCCCATCTATGCGGGTGCGCGCATCGGCGGCAGCGCCGTCACCATTTCGGCGCCGCCGGGTGACAATTGGATGATCCATGTCGCGATCGAGCAGTTGCAGGCGGGGGATATATTGGTTTTGGCACCTACCTCACCCTGCTTCGACGGCTATTTCGGCGATCTTCTGGCGACCAGCGCGATCGCGCGCGGATGCCGGGGGCTGGTGATCGATGCAGGGGTACGCGACATACGCGACCTGACCCAGATGAACTTCCCCGTGTGGTCGCGCGCCGTGTTCGCTCAGGGCACGGTCAAGAATACGCTGGGATCGGTCAACATACCCATAGTCTGCGCCGGGACGACGATTGAGGCAGGCGATGTGATCGTCGCGGATGATGACGGCGCGTGCGTCGTCAAGCGCGCAGATGCGGCCTCCGTTCTTGCAAAGGCAAAGGCGCGTGAGGCGACTGAGGAAGTGAAGCGTCAGCGGCTCAGCGCCGGAGAGCTAGGGCTCGATATATACGATATGCGCCCGCGTCTGGAAAAATTGGGCCTTAAATATGTCTGAGGACGCCCGCTCCCCAAAAGCGGAAGCCGGTTTTACGCCCGGAGAGGGAGTCCGGGCAACGGGTGCGCGCTGCATGTGGATGCGTGGCGGTACATCCAAAGGCGGCTATTTTTTGAAAGAGGATTTGCCCGCCGATACTGCCGCACGCGATGCTTTTTTGCTGCGGGTTATGGGGTCGCCCGACCCGCAGCAGATCGACGGCATGGGCGGCGCCGACCCTTTGACCAGCAAGGTGGCGGTGGTCAGCAAGTCCGTGCGGGAAGGAGTCGATGTCGACTATCTCTTCCTGCAAGTCTTCGTCGATCAGCCGATCGTCACCGATGCGCAGAATTGCGGCAATATCCTTGCGGGCATCGGCCCGTTCGCGATTGAGCGCGGGCTTGTCGAGGCGCAGGCAGGCGAAACGCGCGTCGCAATCTTCATGGAGAATACCGGACAAGTTGCTGTCGCCACCGTTCAGACCCCAAATGGCCGGGTCCGCTATGATGGCGATGCCGCGATCAGCGGCGTACCGGGTACGGCCGCGCCCATCCCGCTTGCTTTTCGCGACACGGCGGGGTCATCCTGCGGCGCGCTGCTGCCCACGGGAAACGGCGTCGACGAAATCGACGGGGTGCGTGTAACGATGATCGACAACGGGATGCCCTGCGTCGTCATCGCGGCGAAGGATGTGGGTATCAGCGGTTATGAAGACCGCGCAACGCTGGATGCCGACAACGCGATGAAGGAAAGGGTCGAAGCGATCCGCCTGAAGGCAGGGCCGCTGATGAACCTGGGCGATGTTTCGGAAAAATCCGTGCCCAAGATGATGCTCGTCGCCACGCCGCGCGAGGGAGGCGCGATCGCCGTGCGCTCGCTGATCCCACATCGCGTTCACGCTTCTATCGGCGTTCTGGGCGCGGTCAGCGTCGCTACCGCCTGCCTTATCAAGGGATCGCCCGCCGCTGCGCTCGCCACCGTGCCGAATGGCACGACCAAGACGCTGGGCGTCGAACATCCGACCGGCGTAACCGAATGCGTCGTCACAATCGACAAAGCGGGTGCGCCTGTGGAAGCGGGAATGCTGCGGACCGCGCGCAAGCTGATGGATGGGGAGATTTTCGCGTGAGCAGGTTCCCATGAGTACAGATGCCGACGGCCGGATTCGCAGCTGGACCCTCGAACCCTCTCGCCCCCGCTTTACCCCGCCGCCGGGTGCGGTGGATGCACATTGCCACGTCTTCGGACCGATGGAACAGTTTCCGTTCAGCCCCAAGGCAAAGTATTTGCCACAGGATGCCGGGCCGGACGCGCTCTTCGCGCTGCGCGAGACATTGGGCTTTGCGCGCAACGTTATCGTGCAGGCGAGCTGCCACGGCACCGATAATCGCGCGACGCTGGGTGGCATCGCGAAATCCAACGGAACATGTCGGGGTGTGGCCGTCGTCGATCCCGCGATTGGCGATGCGGAGTTGGATATCCTTCATGACGGCGGCATTCGCGGCGTGCGCTTCAACTTCCTGAAGCGGTTGGTCGACGATGCCCCCAAGGACAAGTTCCTCGACGTGGCGCAGCGCATCGCACGGCTGGGCTGGCATGTGGTGGTGTATTTCGAAGCGGACCTGTTAGAGGAGATGAAACCCTTCCTCGCCGCCATCCCCACCCCCGTCGTGATCGACCATATGGGGCGCCCGGATATCGGGCAGGGGCCGGATGGAGCCGACATGACCGCTTTCCGCAAATTGCTCGACAGCCGAGATGACATCTGGACCAAAGTGACATGCCCTGACAGGCTTGATCCCGCGGGGCCGCCCTATGCGAATTTCGTGGCGGCGGTCCGTCCTCTTGTGGAAGCGTATTCCGACCGGGTACTTTGGGGAACGGACTGGCCCCACCCCAATATGGAAAGCGTGCTCCCCGATGATGGCGCGCTGGTTGATGTCATCCCCCATATTGCTGTGACGGAAGAGCTACAACGCAAGCTCCTCGTCGACAATCCGATGCGGCTTTACTGGCCCGAAGAATCCGGGCCGCTTGTGTCCGTCTGATCGCACCCGGCGCGAACCACCCCGCCACACCTGCGCCGATGTCGGGGGTGATGTACGCGATGGCAACGAGGCGGGCTGGCGCTTCGCAGAACGGCGCGGTAGGCATGGCATTTTAGGGGGTTCGTTGATTATGAATGATACTGCGCCGTCCACGGTGAAATCGGCGATGCGCACTATCGACATCCTCGAATATGTCGCCGCGCGCCCCGGCGGGGTGGTTGCGCTGGATGTGGCGGCGGAGCTTGGCATTCCGGTCAGCAGCCTCTCCTATCTGCTCGCCACGCTGGTGGAGCGCGGCTATCTGGCACGAGCCGGTCGCCGCTATTTACCCGGCGCAGCGCTGGAACGACTGGCACTACCAAGAAAATCCCTGTCGCTGGAGGACAAGGTACGGCCTCTGGTCAAATCGCTCCAGCAGCAGACCAACGAGACCGCGTCCTTCTTCATCCGCGATGGTTGGCAGCTGGAAGCGATCGTAACAGAGACGGCGCAGCAATCGCTGCGCTATTCGATCAGCGTCGGCACCCACAGCCCGATCCATTGTCTCGCCGCGGGCAAGGCGATACTCGCCGCCCTGCCAGAAGCCCACCTGAAAGCTTATTTCAAGGAGATGCCGCTCACCGCGTTCACGCCGCGCAGCATCACCGACGAAGCGACCCTGCGCGCGGAGCTGGCGGAGGTCCGCGCGACCGGCGTCGGGCGCACGCGAGAGGAATATACGCCTGGCATTTTCGGCCTTGGTATGGCGGTCACGATCGAGAGCCAGACTATCGGCGCCTTTGCCGTGGCCATCCCCCTGCCCCGCTTCACCGAAGATCTAGCCGCCCACATCATCCAGCAATTGCGTCAGGCGACCCAATTGCTGGCGGAAGCAGAAACACCGACCGCCTGAATTTTCT
>JBDTLS010000158.1:0-6919 GCA_039934655.1 Sphingobium sp. | reverse complement strand
GCACCTCTACCGGCATCGACGGACCAGCCTGCTTGATCTGCTGCCCCTTGTCATTGACCATCGCGCGAACCTTGCCGCTTTCCTGGCCGACAACAAACGTATCACCCACACGCAATGTACCGCGCCGCACGAGTACGGTCGCGACCGGGCCGCGCCCCTTGTCGAGCTTGGCTTCGATCACATTGCCTTCGGCAGCGCGATCGGGATTGGCGGTCAGTTCGAGGATTTCAGCCTGCAACAGGATTTTCTCGATCAGGTCATCAAGACCGATCTTCTTGAGCGCGGAAACCTCCACGTCCTGCACTTCGCCGCCCATCGCTTCGACCATGACTTCATGTTCGAGCAGGCGTTCGCGAATGCGCTGGGGATTGGCGCTGTCCTTGTCGACCTTGTTGATAGCCACGATCATCGGCACGCCCGCCGCCTTGGTATGGTTGATCGCCTCAATCGTCTGCGGCATCAATCCATCATCAGCCGCGACTACGAGTATGACAATATCCGTCACATTGGCGCCGCGCGCGCGCATTTCCGAGAAAGCTTCGTGCCCCGGCGTATCGAGGAAGGTGATGATTTCGCCGCCCTTGGTTTTCACCTGATAGGCGCCGATATGCTGGGTGATGCCACCGGACTCGCCCGAAACCACATCGGTTCCACGCAGCGCATCCAACAGCGAAGTTTTGCCATGATCGACATGACCCATAATCGTCACAACCGGCGCGCGGGTTGCGAGCGTTTCGGCGGCATCGACATCAATCGTCGTATCGATTTCAACATCCGATTCCGACACGCGCAGGATATTGTGGCCAAACTCGGTAACCAACAGCTCAGCCGTGTCCTGATCGATCGTCTGGGTGACGGTGACCGGCATACCCATTTTGAACAGGGCTTTGACGAGATCTGCGCCCTTCTCGGCCATACGGTTGGCGAGTTCCTGCACCGTGAGCGCCTCGGGAACGACAACGTCGCGCACCTGTTTCTCACGCGATTGTTGCTTACCCGTATGCGAGCGGCGATGTTCTTTTTCGCGGGCGCGCTTGAGTGCGGCAAGGCTACGCGCACGGGCGCTATCGTCATCGGACAGCGCGCGGGTGACGGTCAGCTTGCCTGACTGGCGGCGGTCATGCTCGGCGCCGCGCTTGGTGCGATCCGGCTTGGCAGGCGGTTCGGGTCGTTTGACCGTGGGTACTGGCGTGAAGCGACGCGGGGGAGGAACGCCATTCCGATCGGTTTCAGGCACGGCCTCTTGCTGGGGCGCATCGCTTTGCGCAGCGACGCCCGGCTCGGCTTGCGGAGCTTCCGCAACCAGCGTTTCGGCTTGGACAACCGCCTCGCCTTCGCTTTCGTCAAGGCGGTTTTCTTCGGCGCGGCGGCGATTTTCTATTGCGGCATGGCGCGCGGCCTCCTCACGGCGGCGCGCATCTTCCTGCGACTGCATCCGCGCTTCTTCGGCTTCACGCAGCAACTTCGCCTGTATTTCCTGACGGCTCATCAGGTCGCTGCGCGGCGCTGTGCGCGGCGGCGGTGCGGGGGGCGCAGCAACCGGTGGCGGTGGTGGCGCTTGAATGACGGGCGCGACTTCAACAACGGGTGCAGCTTCACCGGGCTTGCCGATGATGCGGCGACGCTTGACCTCCACCACAACCGTATTCTTGCGGCCGTGGCTGAAGCTCTGCTGTACCTGACCGGACTCGACCGTCCGCTTGATGCCAAGCGGCTTGCGGCCCAGCGTCGGCTTGTCTTCGTTGCTGTCACTCATCGACTAAACTTAACCTTCTCAACTAAACACAAATATCGGTCCGGTCTGTATGACCGCACCGCATCAATTCATCGCCCGACAGACGCAGCCTCAGCCTCCCCCAAGGGGGCGACAGGTACGTGCGCTTCGTTAGCGCATTCGGAATAGCTTTGCCAGCGGGCAAGCACAGCGCGCAAGCGCGACGCTGCGCCGCCTTCCGTCACGGCAATATGGACGACATTCTCCCGCCCCATTGCCATAGATAAGGCGTTGCGGTCTACAGGCAAGACGAGGCCAAGCATTTCGGTGCCTTCTGCATCTTCGCCCACCCGCCAGGCCTGATCGAGTTTCCGCCGTCCATCGGAAGCGGCATCGGACGCATGGAGCAGCAAACGCACCTGTCCACGCCGCGCCGCGACATCGATCTTCTCCGATCCGGTCAGCAATTTCGATGCCCGCGCTTCCAGCCCGAAGCGGTCCATCAACGCCGCGCCTAACGCCAAAGCAATGCGCTCCGGCAGATCGTCCGGGATCGACAGTTCGCCTGTCTTGAAAGCACGCGCGAGTGCGCCCCGCAGCTTGCCATTGGCCAGCGCCTTTTCAAGTTCCGCGCGTGATACGCCAATCCACGCGCCGCGACCCGGCGCCTTGGCGCGCACATCGGGCGCGACCTGACCATCCGGCCCCAGCGCGAGCCGGATCAACCCTTCAGGATCAGTGGTGCGGCCGGATAATATGCAACGGCGCTCGGTCATGCCTGTCCCTCCCCCATGATCGAAGGAACGAAAGGCGTTCTGGCGTTGAACGAAAACCCTAGAGTGTCATTGGGAAGTTTCCGCAGCATGTGCGTCCTCCCCATTTTCCTCATCTTCAAACCAGTGCGCGCGCGCGGCCATGATGATTTCGTTGCCCTGTTCTTCGGACAGGCCATATTCCGCGAGCACACCGCCCTTGTCTTCGGCCTGTTCCTTGCGCTGGCGACGCTGATCGACGCGTTTCTTCGCGACCAGTTCGTCCGTAGCAAGGTCGGCCAGATCATCGAGCGTCTTGATACCCGCTTTGCCGAGCGTGACGAGCATCGCCTCGCTCAGGTGCGGAATTTCCGCCAGCGCGTCTTCCACGCCCATGCCGCGGCGTTCCTCACGGGCCTTCACTTCGCGGCGATCCAACGCTTCCTGCGCGCGGCTTTGCAGCTCCTGCGCCAGTTCATCGTCAAAGCCTTCGATCGATGCGAGTTCGTCGATTGAGACATAAGCAACTTCTTCCAGCTCGCCAAAGCCCTCGGCGACCAGCAATTGCGACAGCGTTTCATCGACATCCAACTCGTTCTGGAACAGTTCGGACCGTTCGACGAATTCCTTCTGGCGCTTTTCGCTGGCGTCGGCCTCGGTCATGATGTCGATGGCCTTGCCGGTCAACTGGCTGGCGAGGCGCACATTCTGGCCGCGACGACCAATGGCAAGCGACAGCTGATCGTCGGGCACGACCACCTCGATCCGGCCCTCGTCCTCATCAATGACGACGCGGCTGACGGTGGCGGGTTGCAGTGCGTTGACAACGAAGGTTGCGGTGTCTTCGCTCCACGGAATGATGTCGATCTTCTCGCCCTGCATTTCCTGCACGACGGCCTGTACGCGGCTACCCTTCATGCCGACACACGCGCCGACCGGATCGATGCTGCCATCGCGGCTGATCACGCCGATCTTCGCACGGCTGCCCGGATCACGCGCGGCGGCCTTGATTTCGATGATGCCGTCATAGATTTCAGGCACTTCCTGCGCGAACAGCTTTTTCATGAATTCGGGATGCGCGCGGGACAGGAAAATCTGCGGCCCGCGATTTTCGCGGCGGACGTTCAGGATCACCGAGCGGACACGATCACCGACGCGCACCACTTCGCGTGGAATTTGCTGATCGCGGCGGATAACGCCCTCGGCACGGCCAAGGTTGACGACGACATGGCCGAACTCAACCGACTTGACGACGCCGGTGATGATTTCCCCCACGCGGTCCTTGAATTCCTCATGCTGACGCTCGCGCTCGGCATCGCGTACTTTCTGGAAGATCACCTGCTTGGCGGACTGGGCATCGATGCGGCCCAGATCGATGGGGGGCAGCGGATCGACAATGAAGTCGCCCATTGCGGCACCCGCCTGCAACTTCTGCCCCTGCTTCAAATCGACCTGACGAAAATAATCCTCGACCGTCTCGACCACTTCGACCACACGCCACAAGCGCAGGTCGCCGGTGTCCGGGTCCAGCTTGGCACGGATATCGTTTTCAGCGCCGTAGCGGGCACGTGCAGCACGCTGGATCGCGTCCTCCATCGCTTCGATCACGATAGCCTTGTCGATCATCTTTTCGGTCGCAACCGAATTGGCGATGGCGATCAGTTCAGCTCTGTTGGCGGAAATGGCGGTGGCCATAAATCTTTCCCTATTCTTCCGTTTCGATTTCGTCCACGCCCGTGGCAGAGAGCGGCATTGTAGCACGTATCAGCGCATCGGTCAGCACCAGTTTGGCGCTGGTGATGTTATCAAATTCTATGGCGACATTGCCGGTCTTGGGATCGGTCAACCGGATCAGTCCGTCGTCAAGGCCATGTAAGATGCCCTTGAGCGTCTTGCGCCCCTCGACCTGCTCGGTCACGGTAATCCGCACCTCATGCCCCGCCCAATCGCTAAAATCAGACAGACGGGTCAGTGGGCGATCAATGCCCGGCGAGCTGACTTCCAAGCGATAGGCTTCCTCGATCGGATCAGCCTCGTCGAGCACATCCGACAACCGCCGGGATATGGCTGCGCAATCCTCGATCACCAGTTGGCGCGTATCACGGCGCTCGGCCATAATCTGGAGTGTGCGATCGTCCCCTGACCCGAACAGCTTCACGCGCACCAGATCAAAGCCCAGCGCGCGCACTTCAGGCTCAATCAATTGCGTCAGTGTATCCGTGTCCGTTGCCGGCATGTAAATTCCCGTATCAAGCTGACATGCGCCTGTCCCGCCGCCGCCCTAGGGAAGCAGCCCGACAAATTGTGACGATGTCAGGAATGAGGGCGATATAGGCAGACTTTGCTGGGATGGCAAATCATTTTGTTGGCCCGCGCCGATCGCTGTTCACCCGCGCAATACCTCCGTCATCGGCTCAGACGTGACGGGATACCCGGCAGCTTCGGGTATGCAAAGATGCTCGACGCCATCGCGCATTTCCTGCCAGGGGGAAATTGTTATGGCGGGATATTGCGTCACATGCCGATAGGCTTCGGCGACATTGGTAAATTGCGCAATGCGCTCCAGATTGCGGCGGGTGGGGAAAATAATTTTTGCGTGACCCTTGTCAACCATAGCCAAAACCTCTTTGGCTTTTGCCCAGAAAACCCGCTGAGTTTCGCTCATATCCGGGGAAATATGGGCAGCGTCGTCCCGAATGTCAGTGATATAGAAGCGGGTGTCGAACACTCTGCGCATACGATGTTGGGGGAACCAGCGCGCAAATGGTTTGAGTTGATCCGGGTTGATCGCGACGCCGAAATCCTTCAGCATATCGCCAAAGGATATGCCCATCAGCAGGGCGTTACGCATTTTTTGGGTCATGGCAGGATCACAAGGCCGGTCGAATCCCACCGCCAGGCCCGCTTCCTCCAATGTTTCACGAATGGCGGCAACGCGCGCGGCGGCATCTTCCTCATCCTGCTGTCCGACAATGGACCGCGCCAGTTCCTCATCCGCAGCATCCACCGCGCCGCCGGGGAACACAAGCGCGCCGCCTGCGAATGCCATGCTACCTGCACGCTCCGCCATCAAGATGTCGGGCGCGCTATCCACGCGGTGACGCAGGATGATGAGCGTTGCCGCTCTGCGGAACAGTTGTTCGTCTTCGCCCGTCAAACCAGACGGCTCTGTTTCAACGCGGCCGCGATGAAGCTGGAAAACAGCGGATGCGGTTCAAACGGGCGGGATTTGAGTTCCGGGTGGAATTGCACCCCGACAAACCACGGATGGTCGGGCCGCTCGACGATTTCGGGAAGCTGACCGTCCGGTGACATGCCGGAAAAAATCAGTCCGCCACTTTCCAGAGCATCGCGATACCCGGCGTTGACTTCATAGCGATGGCGATGACGCTCGCTGATATTATCCTGGCCATATATGCTCGCGACCACGCTGTTGCCAGTCAACTGCGCCGGATAGGCGCCGAGGCGCATCGTGCCGCCAAGATCACCGCTCGCGCTGCGCTGTTGCAGCCCCTCTTCGTTCATCCATTCTGTGATGATGCCGACGACCGGCTCACTGGTTTCGCCAAACTCCGTTGTGGAAGCGTTCGCGATCCCCGCCGTATTACGCGCACCCTCGATGCAGGCCATCTGCATACCAAGGCAAATGCCAAAGAACGGCACATTGCGTTCGCGCGCGAAGCGGACGCTGGCAATCTTGCCCTCGCTGCCGCGCACACCGAAACCGCCCGGCACCAATATGCCGTGCATCGGTTCGAGCTGCACAGCCACTTCATCGCCCTGCTCAAACAGCTCTGCATCGATCCACTTGATGCGGACCTTGACGCGATTGGCGAGCCCGCCATGCACCAGCGCCTCATGCAGCGATTTATACGCATCCGGCAAGCCGACATATTTTCCGACCACGCCAATCGTCACTTCGCCTTCGGGGTTCGCGGCGCGGTCCATGATGTCCAGCCAACGGGCCAGATCCGGTTCTACTGACCCTTCAATCCCAAAGGCGCGCAGCACCTCATCGTCGAGGCCCTCGGCATGATATTGCGCAGGCACGGAATAGATATTGGCGGCGTCGAGCGCGGGTATCACCGCTTCCTTGCGTACATTGCAGAACAGCGCGATCTTGGCGCGCTCGCTGTCGGGTAGCGGCTGCTCGCATCGGCACAGTAATATATCTGGCTGGATGCCAAGCGATGTCAGTTCGCGCACGCTATGCTGGGTCGGCTTGGTTTTCAGCTCACCCGCCGCCGCGATAAACGGCACCAGTGTCACATGCACAAAGATCGATTGACCCCGACCAAGGTCGTTATGAAGTTGGCGAATCGCCTCCATGAACGGCAGGCTTTCGATATCGCCAACCGTCCCGCCAATCTCGCACAGCACGAAATCAACGTCGTCAGTGTCCTGCAACGCGAACGCTTTGATCTCGTCCGTGACATGAGGAATCACCTGCACC
>JBDTLS010000157.1:0-7016 GCA_039934655.1 Sphingobium sp. | reverse complement strand
AGTCTCGCGCTGGCCAACCCGTGCGTATCTGGTCCGCGGGCTGTTCGACGGGTGAGGAGTTATATTCGCTGGCGATGGCATTGCTCGGCCCCGACCGGAGTGAGGCGCGCACATTGGTGGGCGGTGATGTCATAATATTGGCGTCCGACCTCGCCGATCACGCCGTCGCCGCCGCCACACTAGCCGTGTATCCATTCGACTCGCTCAAGGATGTGCCAACCGTATTGATCCGAGCTTGGACGAAGCTGGTCGGGGACGATGTGCATATGCGCGACGAGATCAGAAACATGATCCGTATCCTACAACTGAACCTGCTCGAAGAATGGCCGATGAAGCGCCAGTTCGATGTCATTTTCTGCCGCAACGTCATGATTTATTTCGATCAGCCGACCAAGGATATGCTGGTCACGCGATTTATCGACACGCTACTGCCCGGTGGTTATCTATACCTTGGTCATAGCGAACGCGTCAGTGGCCCATCCGCGCATAAGATGACATTGGTGGGCGGAACCATCTATCGCAAGGATCAGGCATGAGCTTTTCCGGGCAGACGGCGCCTTTCCTAAACGGCATCACATTTTGGACGACTGGCAACCAATTATAAAAGGTTTCGCGTCTATAATTACATTTGAAAAGGACGGGCTTGATGGCTGCTATCAAATTTTTGATCGTCGATGATCCGATTATGCTGCGCGCGCTGAGCCGAGTCGCGGCGGCTGCACAGCTTTCGATGCCCAACAGGGAACAGGCCATTTTCAACAACAGCGGGATACCGACTATTGCCGCCTGAGATCGAATCGGCCGACCTGCCGACACTCCTGCCGCAAGGGCTTAGCGACAAAGTTGCTGCCGAGCTTGACCAGATGCGCGAGGATCTGGAGGATATCGGCGTCTCCTTGTGCCTTGATGACGCAGTCATGCAACGCTGCATGATCTATCTTCAGCGCCTTGATGAGCTGGGACAGCGCGCCAACTGGCTCGCCGAACTGATCCGCTCCGAAGACCCTCACTCACGCGTCGAAGATATTACCCTGCACGCGCTCGCTCACCGCCTGCGCGCCTGAACCGTCCTCAATTATAGGGCGGACAGTCCAGCCCTTTTGGACTTTTCGTAAAAATCTCACAGCCCGTTTCGGTAATGCCGATGCTGTGTTCGAACTGCGCGGACAGCGACCTGTCGCGGGTCACCGCCGTCCACCCGTCCTCCATCATCTTCACGTCTGGCTTGCCGATGTTGATCATCGGTTCGATCGTGAACACCATGCCGGGGCGCAATTCTGGGCCAGTTCCGAGCCGCCCGACATGCACGACTTCCGGCGAATCATGGAAAACCCGGCCCGTGCCATGTCCGCAAAAATCACGCACCACGCCATAGCGGTGCCGCTCGGCATGTTTCTGAATCGCGTGGCCGATATCGCCGAGATGATTGCCGGGCTTTGCCTGTTCGATGCCCAGCATCAGGCACTCATAGGTCACTTCCACCAAGCGGCGCGCCTTGATCGCTACGTCGCCCACCAGATACATCCTACTGCTGTCGCCGTGCCAGCCATCAACCGCGGGCGTGACGTCGATATTGACGATGTCGCCTTCCTTCAACTCCCGCTCGCCCGGAATACCGTGACAGATGACGTTGTTGACAGAGATGCAGCAGCTATGCGTGTAGCCACGATAGCCCATTGTCGCACAGGCCGCGCCCGCTTCGACCGTCATGCGCCGCACAATGTCATCCAGCGCGCCAGTGGTGACGCCCGGCACAACAAATTGCGGCAACGCATCGAGTATCTCCGCCGCGAGCAGCCCCGCTTTGCCCATGCCCGCAAAACCAGCCTTGTCGTATAGTTTGATCGCGTTCGATCGGGTCAGCGGCGTCTGCGCCGTCATCGTCATATATTCGGTCATGGCTTGGATATAATACGCCCACGGCCGATTGGCGAGAGGTGTTGCACAAACTGCCGCTGGTTTTTCTACCAAGTCTGGTCAGGTGCTGTGTCTGGCGTTAAGGAAGGCCATGACCTCTGCCGCTATCGACCGTATCTGGACCGCCGCCTTAATCGTGATCGGCGATGAAATATTGTCCGGCCGAACGCAGGACAAAAATATTACGCAGATCGCCATCTGGCTGAACGTGCAAGGCATTCGGCTGCGCGAAGTCCGGGTGATCGCGGATGACACCGACGCCATTATCGAGGCGGTCAATATTTTGCGCGCCCGCAACGATTATCTTTTCACGACCGGCGGCATCGGCCCAACGCATGACGACATTACCGTCGATGCGATAGCGCAGGCGCTTGGCGTGGAGGTTGTGATACACCCGGACGCGCGCGCGGCGTTGGAGCACCACTATGAACAGCGTGGCGGCCTGACCGAAGCACGCCTGCGCATGGCGCGGGTGCCTGCGGGTAGCAGCCTGATCGCCAATCGCATGTCGGGCGCCCCCGGCATTCGCCACCGGAATATTTTCATTATGGCGGGCGTCCCGCATATTACGGCGGGAATGCTGGAAAGCCTGACCGGGACGCTGGAAGGCGGCCTGCCGCTCTTGTCGCGCCAGATCGGATGCTGGGTGCCCGAAAGCGAGGTCGCAGACCTGCTCGGCGCGACCGAACGAGCGCATGAGCGGTGCCAGATTGGCAGTTATCCGTTCTTTCGCGAAGGGCGCGTCGGCGCCAATTTCGTGGTGCGCTCGACCAGCCAGAAACGACTTGACGCCTGCATCGCCGAACTCACAAGCGGCCTTGAAGAAAGCGGCTGGCCGGTTTTCGCGGACGGCATTTAACGCCGCCCCCTTCGCCGTCAGCTCGTGGCGTTATAGGGTTGAAAATGCAGGTCGACGAGAACCGGAAAATGGTCTGATCCCACGCGCTGCATCACATCGACACGTGATGCCGTCCATACCGGCCCCACATAGACATGATCGATCGGCGCGAACGGCAACGGCCAGTTGAATCCAACGCGCGGTACATAAGCGGGCCATGTAAACAGATTGCGCGTCACGCGCACCAGCGGCGCTAACTCACGGTCCTGCTGCCGCATTGTAAAGCTCCACGGCACCAGATTGAAATCGCCGGTCAGGATCAGACGGTTACGATCAAACTTCTGGAGATAAGTATTCAGCACATCCTGTCCGCGCCGGAACGGTTGCGGTGGAATCGGCCAGTGGTAATGGATGGATACGACATTAAACGGCTTGCCGTCCGGTCCGCGCAGCGTCATCCGCGCCATATCGACATCACCGTCGCTGGGCGATGTGACCGGCCCCAACGAAAATCCCCGCAGCTTTTCTGCCGACATCGAAATCGGCCGAGATTTTGACAGGATCATCATGCCGCAATCGTCCACGCATTCCGTGTGATAGGGGTATGCGGTGCTCAACCGATCCATCTGCTGTTGCAGCTTGCGCGGTTCCTGCAACGTCACGACATCGGCCTTCGCCCGCAACAACACATCAACCGCGACGCGCGGCCGAAAATTGCCCGCGAATGCATTGAGCTGAATGATCCGCAGCGGTGGGCCGGATGCAGCAACCTTCACGGGGTTGTTGTAAAATGTCTCGGTCATCATCGGAACGCCGCCCACGACAATAGCCGCGAGTGCCAACAGCGTCAGGTTCCGGCGCGCTGGCCGCGCTTCCAACGCAAAATGCACACACAGCAATCCGGCAATGCACAGCGTCAGCCAGATAGGCAGAAACGAATTGGCGACATCCATCATCCCTGTGGCATGGGCACTCGTGCCGATAATGCCCGATCCACCAAGACCGAGAAACGTAAATAGGCCGCCCACGACAATCATCTGCGCGCCCAGACCCGTCAGCAATATTCGCGAAAATTTCATGCGGAGGATTGTCCTGTCACCGGATGTTGATGCCAGATTATAAGAGAACAGGGTTAATAAGGCTTATCCATGCGCCGCGTGATAGAGAGCGTCCATACGCTCCTGATAGCTCGCGCGAATGATATGGCGGCGAATCTTCATCGATGGTGTCAGTTGCTGGTTATCGATACTGAACGGCGCGTCGGCGAGGATGAACTGTCGCACCTTTTCGCTCACCGTTATATCCCGGTTCACGCGGTCAACCGCAGCGCGCAGTGCCGTATGAAAGGCGGGGTTGCCGCGCAGCGTTTCGAGATCGCCCGCCATGCCATGTGCGATAGCCCAAGCCGTCATCCATTCCGCATCGGGCACAATCAGGCCGACCAGATAAGGCCGCCGGTCGCCGCTGACCATCGCCTGCGCAATTTCATCCTGCAGGGTCAGCATCCCCTCGATCTTTTGCGGCGAGATATTGTCGCCCTTGTCATTGACGATCAGGTCTTTCTTGCGATCGGTGATACGCATACGGCCGCGCGCATCAAATTCTCCGATGTCGCCGGTGTGCAGCCAGCCATCGCGCAGCACCTTCTCGCTTTCGCGCTCATTGCGCCAATAACCGTGCATCACCAGTTCACCACGCACGAGGATTTCGCCATCATCGGCAATGCGTACTTCCACGCCCTTGAGCGGCGGGCCGACCCCATCCATCGTGATGCCTGCGCTGGGCCGGTTACAGCTGATGACCGGTCCCGATTCCGTCTGGCCATAGCCTTGCAACAAGGTGAGGCCGAGCGCATGGAAAAAGGCGCCGACATCAGGATTGAGCGGCGCGCCGCCGGACACCAGCGCCTTGACCCGCCCGCCGAAACGCGCCTGGACTTTGGGCATGATCGTCCGGCTGACAACTGCCTGCATCGGCCTGTCCCAAGGTTTGAGTGTGCCGTCCATTTCCTTCGCGCCCAGTCGCAGCGCCTGTTGCAGCAGCCACAAAGGCAAACGCCCCTGTTTCTCGACCGCCTTCATCACACGGGCGCGCAGCACTTCGAACAGGCGCGGCACCACCACCATGATGGTGGGGCGCACCTCCTCGATGTTGCTGGCGAGCTTGTCCAGCCCTTCCGCATAATAGATTTGCGCGCCCAGCCCGATGGGCAGAAACTGTCCGCCGCTATGCTCATAGGCGTGGGACAGCGGCAGGAACGAGAGAAACACGTCTTCGCCCGCCGAAAAATCCTGGGCTATGATATCGACACAGCCATCGACGTTGAGCAGGATCGCGCCATGATGTTGCCGTACCCCGCGCGGCGTGCCGCCCGTACCGCTGGTGTAGATCAGGCAGGCAAGATCTTCGCGGGCCGCCTTTACACCAGCCAGACATGCGGCCGGGTCGCCCGGATGCGCGGCGAGCAAAACATCCCATGACGCGAAATCAATCGAGTCCGCCTGCACGCGCGGCAGCGTTTCCATACCGATCACCAGCCGCACCTGAGACTGCAACACCCCAGGCATCAGCGTTTTTGCCAGCTTTGCGGTCGATATGATTACGGCGGTGGCGCCGCTGTCGCTCAATATATGGCTATGATCGCGCGTTGTGTTGGTGGTGTAGGTCGGCACCGTAACAGCGCCTGCCGCCATGATCGCAAGATCAGCGATGCAGAATTCCGGGCGATTTTCACTTACCAGCATGACCCGATCGCCGGGCTGAACCCCCTCCGCCTTCAGCGCCGCGGCGAGGGAAGCGACCTGCCGCGCCACCTCGGTCCAGCTTTGTCCTATCCACCGTCCTTCATGCTTGCGCCAGAGGAACGGCTTGTCGCCCTGCTCCCCGGCACGCGTGAAAAACAGCTCTACGAGGTTGGTAAAGCTTTCAATGGGTCGCATGGCCACTCCTGCGGTCTTTTCCACGATATAGGGGCTTACTGGGACAGGGCCAATCCGGGGCTGCGCGGATCGGCTGCGCCCACCCAATGCCCGTCGACATATTGCACGGCGTTGAGCTTCGAGCTGGCGACACCCGCCTTGGCATGACGGCCAAAAGCCGAGAGCGCGGGCGCCATATCGGCCAGCCACGTCCCCTGCTCCACCACAATATCGTCCCCATCCATAAAGATGTTGGGCAGCGCGATTGCGTCCTGCGCCGAGAGGCCAAAATCTATCATCCCGATCAACGCTTTGGTCACATGCATGATGATGCGCTTGCCACCCGCCGAACCGATCGCGAGCACTGGCTTGCCCGCCGCATCATACACGATGGTAGGCGACATCGACGAGAGCGGCCGCTTGCCCGCCTGCACGCGGTTGGCGACCGGCGCGCTATCCTTTTCGGGCGCGAAGGTGAAATCGGTCAGTTCATTGTTGAGGAAATAGCCATTGGCCATCAACTGACTGCCGAATGGACCCTCGACAGTTGATGTCATTGATACGACGTCGCCATTGCCATCGACCGCAACAAAATGCGTGGTTCCGGGTACTTCGCGCTGCACCGCCAGCGTGCGTCGGCGCGCGCCCGGTGGCGTGCCGGGTGCGTAGGATGCGCGCGCATGGGTCGGCGAAATAAGCATGGAACGCGCGCGCATATAGGCAGGGTCAAGCAAGCCCGCGACCGGCACATCGACGAAATTCCGGTCACCGAGATATTTCTCGCGGTCGGCGTAGGCAAGCCGCATCGCCTCGCTGATCAAATGCCAGCTTCGCGGATTATTTTTGCCCATCTTCGCCAAGTCAAAGCGTTCGAGCATTCCCAATATCTGAAACACGGTGGTCGCGCCCGATGAAGGCGGACCCATGCCGCACAAGGTAAAGCTGCGGTAATGCGAGCAAACGGCGTTCCGCTCCATCGCGCTGTAGCTGGCGAGATCTTCTTCGGTGATGGTCGCGGCGTTAACCGGGGCCTGCGCCACCGCATCAGTAATCGCTACAGCGTTGGCGCCCGCGTAAAAAGCCGATGGCCCCTGCGCCGCCAGGCGCTCGAGAAAGACGGCGAGCACCGGATTAGTCAGCGTGGTCCCGACGGGTACGGGCGCTCCGTCGCGCCAGTAAACCGCGCGCGCATCAGGGAAATCCGACCATAACGGCGCGGCCCGTTGCAGCGCCGTTTCCAGCGCATCGCCCACCACAAATCCGTCGCGCGCAAGGCGGATGGCGGGAACGAACAACTCCGCCCACGGCAGCCTGCCCCATTTCTGATGCGCTTTGGCCAGCAG
>JBDTLS010000156.1:0-7150 GCA_039934655.1 Sphingobium sp. | reverse complement strand
CCAAGGGCACCAATCCCGAAGAGCTGATCGCCGCAGCCCATGCCGCGTGCTTTACGATGGCTTTGAGCTTCGCACTCGCGCGGGCGGGCTATGCCGACGGGAAAATCGATACGACTGCGAAGGTCACGCTCGACAAGCAGGGCGGCGGCTTTGCGGTCACGAAATCGGCATTATCCCTGACGGCAAGCATAGCCGGGATCGGCGAAGCACAATTCGGCGCAATCGCCGATGATGCCAAGGTGAATTGCCCGATCAGCAAATTGCTCAACTGCGAAGTGACGTTGGAGCGAACATTGGTGTGAGCGACGGCGCGGTATGCGATTAGAGCGTCATAAATTAGGTCGCGCCCCCTTCGTCATTGCGAGCGCAGCGAAGCAATCCAGCGGCGGGACAGTGGATTGCTTCGCTATGCTCGCAATGACGATTCGATCCAAAGTCATCTAACTCTATAAATATATGCTCCGAAACGTCAGGTTGATGCGGGGCCCGCAGGGTTCGGTTTGCTTGGCAATGCCATGCTTCCACATATGCTGGGTCTTGCCCTTCATCCGCAACACTGTGCCGGACGTCAACGGGATTTTCTGCACCGGCAAAGTCTTGTTGGTCTTGTGCTTGAGGCGAAATATACGCGTCTCACCGAAACTCAGTGAGGCGATCACTGGCTCGGGGCCAAGTTCATGTTCGTCGTCACTGTGAAACCCCATGCTGTCGTTGTTATCGCGATAGAGGTTGAGCAATACCGTGTTGAAGCTCGCGTCCGTGCAATCCTCGATTCGCCGCTTGACGTCTTTCAGCAGGTCGGTCCACGGGAGCGAACCGAGCCGCAAGCCGGAATAATCATAGCCCCTGCCCGCATCGCCATAAAGCGCGCAAAGCCGTGGCTGAGAATAGGATTTACCGTAGAGGTTGATGGCCTCCTGTCGCCATGACGTCTGCTCCATCAGGGCGCGTAACATCGCATCGTCATCAAGCGGCATCGCAATATCGCGTAGTATCGAAACGTCCGCATCGGGCATCGGAATCACTTCGAATGTCTGGTCTGGGGAGAACAGGTCTTTCACCGCAACACATCGCCCAACCGCATCCAGTCGGCCCATTTGACCGCCTTCATCACCGCGCACGCGCCGCTGCTCGATAACAAGGTGAAAATGCGAAACCTCTGTGCGTCTTCGCCAAGTTGACGCAGGCCAACTTTGGCGGCCTTCTGGCCGTTAAATGCGATTGCCACGAGCGCGGGCAGCGTATCAACGAGTGCGCCAAGCGCGCTATGCCGTTCGTTACGGATCGCGGAATCGAGGCTGCCGACCCGTTCCGCCTGCGCAATCACATCCCACAAGCCTATGCCATGCACTTGTATGGCCCGCAGCCGATCCTCATAGCCAAGCGCCACGAGATCAACGCCAACAACCGCACCGACCAGCCGCCAGAAATCATTGCCCGGATTGGCGTAATATTGCCCCGCGGCGAGCGAGCATTCGCCCGGCAGGCTGCCCAAAATCAACAGCCGCGTTGCGCCATCCACCACCGGCGCAAAGCAGCTTTTGAGGGAAGCGGGCAGCGGAGAGGACGGCTTAGCAGAAAAATCCATGCCCCCTATTTAGGGACGCTGTGGCTGGGAAACCAGTCGGTCCACTCCTCTTCGGTGAGATGTCCGGTGGCGAGGGCGAAAGCTCGATATGATCACGACGACACCGTCAAACTCAGCAACTGATAGATCGTGCATTGGCGCAGAAAAGCGGGGATTTAGGTGTTGAACCGGTCTCATGTTACAAGCTGTTATCAACGTCCGCCATGAGCACCGTGTTGATTGACAGTTACTCCTAAGGCTGCCGCTTTTTAAAAGGTAGCGATGAAATGAGCACTGTCGAAATCCTGCGCTATAACACAGAAGAAATACCTGTTTTTTTCGGGCGTTACGAGAACAAGCCGATAACTATCAGACTTGATTTCAGTGCGCGACTAAAGCTGGAAGGAGATTGCCCGGAAGCACGGTTGCTATTGGATGCCTCGCTCCTGAGTCGCATAGCTGACTGCGCCACTCGGATTATCAATCTTGAACGACAGGTCCATACGCAGCTCGAAGAGATCACAATCTCGGCGGTTGATCTGGATTAGCCGTTGCTCTGAGGCAAGTCGATTCACCCCCCACCGGCGGCGGCCACTCTCAAGAGCAAGCTGCGTTAAATCTGACGCAGCTTGCTCTCATTATTTGTTTGCGTGTCGTATTTGGCGAAAAACCCGAGCCGGAGTCGCGTGCCTCCGGTTCGTCCATTTTTTCGCACGATGCTCTGCGCCATTTATTCGGCAGGCAAATACAACTCCCCACCCTCTTGCTTAAACTTCTCGCGCATTTCTTCCATGCCCTTGATGGCAGCGGCTTTGCTGGCTGCTGCCGCTTCGGCCCCACTTGGTCCGGTGGCGATGAAGCCTTCGATGCCCTGATTTTGCTTGGCGGCGAAATCCCGCACTTCCTGGCTGATCTGCATAGAGCAGAATTTTGGGCCGCACATGGAGCAGAAATGCGCGGTCTTGGCGCCTTCTGCGGGAAGCGTCTGGTCGTGATATTGCTCGGCGGTTTCGGGGTCCAGTGACAGGTTGAACTGGTCGCGCCAGCGGAACTCGAACCGCGCCTTGGAAAGCGCATTATCGCGCACCTGCGCCGCCGGATGACCCTTGGCGAGGTCAGCTGCATGGGCGGCGAGCTTGTAGGTCACCACACCGACCTTCACATCATCACGGTCAGGCAGGCCAAGATGCTCCTTGGGTGTGACGTAGCAGAGCATCGCCGTGCCATACCAGCCGATCTGCGCCGCGCCGATGCCGGATGTGATATGGTCGTATCCCGGCGCGATGTCGGTGGTGAGCGGCCCAAGCGTGTAGAACGGTGCTTCGCCGCACACTTCAAGCTGCTTTTCCATATTCTCCTTGATCTTGTGCATCGGCACATGGCCGGGGCCTTCGATCATCACCTGAACATCCTGTTTCCACGCACGGTGGGTCAGTTCGCCCAGCGTATAGAGTTCGGCGAATTGCGCTTCGTCATTGGCATCGGCGATGCTGCCGGGGCGCAGTCCATCGCCCAAAGAATAGGCGATGTCATACTGCTTCATGATCTCGGTAATGTCGTCGAAATGCTCGTAGAGGAAGCTCTCCTTATGATGCGCAAGGCACCATTTCGCCATGATCGACCCACCCCGGCTGACGATGCCGGTCACGCGCTTGGCGGCGAGCGGCACGTAGGGCAGGCGCACGCCCGCATGGATCGTGAAATAATCCACGCCCTGCTCGGCTTGCTCGATCAAGGTGTCGCGGAATATCTCCCACGTCAGCTCCTCGGCAATGCCGCCGACCTTTTCCAGCGCCTGATAAATTGGCACCGTGCCAATGGGAACGGGCGAGTTGCGGACGATCCATTCGCGCGTATCATGAATGTTGCGGCCGGTGGAAAGGTCCATGACGGTATCCGCGCCCCAGCGGATCGACCACACCATCTTGTCGACCTCGGACGCGACGTTAGAGGCGACCGCGCTGTTGCCGATATTGGCGTTGATCTTCACGAGGAAATTGCGGCCGATCGCCATCGGCTCGGATTCGGGATGGTTGATGTTGTTCGGGATGATCGCCCGACCCCGCGCCACTTCATCGCGCACGAATTCCGGCGTGACATAATCGGGAATGGACGCGCCGAAGCTCTCGCCGTCACGAACATAAGTCGCAAGCCGCTCCCGGCCCAGATTCTCGCGCTCGGCGACATACTCCATTTCCGGGGTGATGATGCCTTTACGTGCATAGTGCATCTGGGAGACGTTGGCGCCGGATTTTGCACGCAAAGGCCGGGATACGACATTGGGAAACGCCCTGACCCCGCCGCTGCGGTCTGGTCCCAACTGGCCGTTATCCTCCGGCTTCACGCCGCGCCCCTGATATGCCTCCACATCCCCCCGCGCCATGATCCAGTCGCGACGTAACTGCGGCAAGCCCATCATGATGTCGATCTGCACATTCGGGTCCGTATAAGGACCGGACGTATCATACACCCGCACGGGTGGCTCACCGCTGCCCGGCTCAAGGCCGATTTCCCGCATCGCCACGCGGATACCACTGCCGGTCTGGGTGGCGACATGAATCTTGCGGCTACCGCGAATGGGGCCGGTCGTGACACCGATTTCAGCTTTTGCGGGAAGGTCGGCCATTGATGTCTCCTAAGGCGGGGAGACGGGGCCTGGTCCTCACCTGTCACTGAGACTGTGCGGCCTAACCCTCCCTCCGCCAGTGTTAGCTGGATCAGGTTCAGCGGGTCGCAGGGCGTTACACCTGCCTCTCAGTCACATGACTCCCCGGGGGTGGCTGCAAGATAGGGGCAGTAGACAGCAACGTCCAGCGCCAAAATCAGGAGAATTGATCTAACATGGTGATATACGTTTTACGCCGGGCGGGTTGCACTGCCGCAAAACCCATGCGGGAGTTGAAATCGCTTATCCCTGCTTCGACACCGTCAGCCGGTTCAGAGGAAGGCGACCGCCACCAGTGCCGCGAACGTCACCACAAAGACGACATAGCCCGTCACACGCGAAATACTCGCGATCAGACTATCGAGTTTTTTTGCAGGAAGTCGGACAGGCACCTCAACGGGAGGTGAATCTGACCGAAGTTGTTTCATGATACCGTCCATCCAGTGCGACCCCGACCTTCAGCAAACCGGCAACACCAATTAAACTACCATCGCGGCGCCCTAAAACAGACGTTCCCATTATAAACAAACGAAGGTTGGTTGATGCGGCCCTATCCTAAGTACTATTTTCCACGAGTTTATTATTAAACCCGTGGGGCATTTATGTACCATTTTCGGACAAATGTAAATCTAGCGCATGATTTTATTGACAGATTCATTACCGCGCTTGTGCGGTATAGGAAAAATAAGCTATTGAAGATGAAATGCACTGCGGTGCAGCATAAATTTCAACCTGCTATTTCCGGCAAGGCTTCACGCCCCCGAATGATATGCCGAGCAGTCGATTCGATTTAGAGGATCGCGTAGAGCGAGCCGACGACAGCAGCCCAGAACATTCCGCAGCCACCGACAATGATCGCCAGGCGGACGCGGGTGTCATATTTTTCGGGATTTTCAAGCGTGGCGGCAACACCACCCAGGCGCGTTATCAACTCACGCTGCAAAAGATGCGCGGGAGATTCGCCCGCAACACCGCTCGCATCCCACTCGCCCGCATCATCGACCGGGCGCACTGGCAGCGCGCGCGGGATATAGGCTTCGTCATGGCGATATTTCAATGCGTGCATGGCACTACTCCTGACCGTGACTTTGCGCGTCAAGCCTTTCAGAAGTATTAATTCATATGGTTTCCATCAACTTAACCATATGTGAGGGCGACCGAAGAACAGTCCGCCCCCCTGCCCTACATGGCGACCGCCTACACCGCTACCGGCGCGGCGATCGCTGCTTGTGGTGCATAATCGACGACCTCGAAATCCTCGATGCGGTAATCAAAAATGCTGTCCGGTCGGCGAACAATGCGCAGTTTTGGCGCGCCGGACGGTAATCGCGCCAATTGCGTTTCAACCAATTCCTGGTGATTTAGGTAGAGGTGCACGTCCCCCCCATTCCATACCGCCTCGCCCGGCTCCAGATCGCATTGTTGGGCCAGCATACGGATCAGCAGGCTCAAGCCGAATATATTGAACGGAAAGCCCAGCCCCAGATCACAACTGCGCTGGAACAGCAGGCCCGACAGACGACCGTCGCTGACGTGAAACTGGTACGTCATGTGGCACGGCGGCAGCGCCATCCCTGCCAGCTCATCCACATTCCATCCGGTGAATAATAATCGTCGCGAGCCGGGGTTCGACCGGATGCCAGCAACGAGATCAGCAATCTGGTTATGTCCCTGCCCCGCTCGGCGGTACAGATTCTCACCGGTCGCTTCATAGCGGGGCCAGTTGGTCCATTGCGCGCCGTAAACCGGGCCAAGGTCGCCCCAATGCGCCGCGAAAGCGGCATCGGCGACAATGCGTTGCTCGAACTCGGCTTCGCTAATCGTTTCGCCGGTTGCCTTGCGGTATTTATCCAGCGGCCAGTCCGTCCAGATATGCACACCCTGCTCTACCAAAGCGCGGATATTGGTGTCGCCGGTCAGGAACCACAGCATTTCCCGCGCGGCCGCTTTCCAAAAGACCCGTTTGGTGGTGAGCAGCGGAATCGCGTCATCGTCAAGCGCAAAGCGCATGGTCGCACCGAACACCGATCGCGTACCTACACCAGTGCGATCAATCCGCTGATCGCCATGATCCCGGATATGACGCATCAGATCGAGATATTGCTGCTCATAATGGGGCGTATCGGCCACGGGCGAAGGCTTTCGATGTCATGCTACCGGCAATGAGGGCGGCTTATGGTCCATGCGATCCTATCCTTGGTACGTCAAGGGCGACGCAGCCGCTCGTCACGGACAAGCGGATATTGGTATATCCGAAATGGATCAATCTGGATCGTCATTCCCCGGAATCGGACAAAGATTCGCTTACGGTAAATGGCCTATTTCCTTCAAATATAAACCATGCGTTCACAGCAAATTCATTTCCCCTGGCCGCCGAACTTGCTGGAGAACCCCAGTAAAGAAATGTCGTCCACGCTCTTTTTCAATGCGCATGATGAAATCATCGACCTGCTGACAATCTATGGTGAGGAGCGGCACGTCATCTTTCCTATCGAGGAAATCGTGCGGCGAGCCGCCAATGGCGAGGTGCGGAAGCTGTTGCTGTACCACACGCATCCTTCCGGCAACCCGGCGCCGAGCCAGGCAGATATCGTCTCGACCCGCAAGCTGTGCGTGGCGCTCAAGAACTACCCGGCGCGCCTTGTCGACCATTTGATTTTCGCGGGTGACAAGAGCTTCAGCTTTCGCGCCAATGCCATGCTGTAAAATCTGCCCGGCAACGCTTGCATGAATGAAATCCCGCCTCTATAGACCGCCGCCTGCCTTGCCGGGGTCATCCGTGATTCCGGCCCGGTCGGGGAGTAGCTCAGCCTGGTAGAGCACTGTCTTCGGGAGGCAGGGGCCGGAGGTTCGAATCCTCTCTCCCCGACCAAATAAACCTTGTATTTACGCGGTTGTTAATAGCGTGGCAGACAGGG
>JBDTLS010000155.1:0-7158 GCA_039934655.1 Sphingobium sp. | reverse complement strand
GTTCCCAACCGGCGACCTGGGGCAATGCGAGCTGTGTC
Source organism: Sphingobium sp. (assembly GCA_039934655.1). Lineage (GTDB taxonomy): Bacteria > Pseudomonadota > Alphaproteobacteria > Sphingomonadales > Sphingomonadaceae > Sphingobium. Next base: position 7,120 of record JBDTLS010000155.1, on the reverse strand, counting down.
GGCAGCGATGCCGCGCGGGCTGAGGACAGCATACTCCACATGGGAGCAACCAGCAGCACGAGAAGCATCGCCGCCATAAAATAGCGCATGTCGACCGCGCGTGAACGCCGGACCGGTCCGGCATACATCCATTGTGCACGCGGATCGCGATCAAAAAAGGGCCATGCCGCCGCCATTGCGAGCGCCATCACCAATCCGAAGAACAGCCAGCCGTACATGACATGATCAAACCCCACCGCCGCATCGACGCTCGTACGGTGCGCGACGTAGATGGTTGCAAACGCTCGCACACCATTGGCGGCTATCGACAGGGTAACTGCACCCACCAGAAACAATACGCGCCGCAGCCATGACCGAAAACAGACATGACCGACCAGCACCGCATAGGCGACCATCGCGATCAGGAATTTTGCGCCCGAACATGCCTCCGCCACCTCGAAATAGCCATTGGGGATGGTGATGAATATCCCCTCGATATGCGCGGGCACCCCGGACCATTCGAGCAGCTGCATCGCGATTTTGGCGGTAAGCAGCTGCAACGGCGGCACCACCTCTTCGCCGAACGGCACCATGAAAATCGCATAGAACAACGGAAACAGCAGCGCGCGCGCAATGGTCGGGCCGAGCAGGGCGATCACCGCTCCCTGCCCCATCATGACCAGTGCGCCATGCCGCAGCAGCGCCACGCCAGCCGCATCGCCCAATAACCACAGCACATTACCCGCCAGCACCCACACTAAACCCGGCCACCAGAGCGCGGGAACCAGCCTGCGCAAACCCGGCATCCGCTGATGCACCAGCCAGCCGATCAGCAATGGTATGAACAGGCAATGCTCAAAGGTGGAGGATGTCCACCATATCCTGACCAGATCGCGCACATCATGCGCGAAAATTAGCACAATTGCACAAGCTGCCGCGCCAAGCGCCGTCAGATGCCTGCGCCATAACGGAGCCAGCGCCGTGATCGGCAGCCGCGATGACAGGCTGAGCGAGGTCATATCAAGCCGGAGTGGCGGCGGGCAGCTTCGGCCGCTCGCCCAGCATGTGCGCAATCGGGGCCAGCGTAGCCGCCCAGTCATAGCGCGTTTCCATCTGGCGACGTGCCGCGTGGCCCATTGCGGCCGCGCGCGCTTTATCGTCAAGCAGGCCCAACACCGTGGCAATCTCGCTCCCACTATCCGCCGCGACGCTAAAATGTTCGCCATCCTGCGCATCGATCCCTTCGGCGGCCTGCGGCGAGACGACCACCGGGCGACCCATCGCCATTGCTTCGAGCACCTTGTTCTGCACCCCGCGCGCGGTACGCAACGGCGCGACGACGACATCGGCGGCGGCCACCCATCCGCGCACATCGGGCACTCCGCCGGTAACGACAACGCCGGGCAGATTGGCCAGCGCCCGCACCCTGCCGCTCGGGTTGCGCCCGACGATGGCGAACCGCGCATCGGGGTGCACCACGCGGATCGACGGCAGTGAAGCCCGCGCAAAACTTTCCACCGCCTCGATATTCGGGCGATAATCCATCTGCCCGGTGAACACGATCAGTGGTCCCTGCCAGCGCTCGTCCGCGCTTAGGGGGGCGAAGTCGGCATCCGGGTGGAAATAGGCAAGGTTCACGCCATTATCGACCCCGCGCGCCCGGCACGCCGGGATGTGAGCGGAACGACAGAACAGGTCGGCCTCGGCGTGGCTAACAAACAGGTTTTCGTCCGCGCGCGCCGCAACCGCCTGCTCATATGCGAACAGCTTGATGCCCTCACGCCGGTTAACCCAGCCCATCGGGCCGCGCTGTTTCGCGCCATAAGCTTCGTATTTGGCGGAATCGAAATCCACGAAGTCCATGATGAAGCGCACATCACGCCCAAGCGGCGGCACGAACTGCGCCATTTGCACCGAATAGGCGACTACCGCGCTGATCGGACGATCAGCCAGCGTCTGCTGCACCCACTGGCGCAGCCGCGCATTTTCATAGAGCGCGACCAGCATCGGCTGATGCTTGAGTAGCCCGGTGATCGCGCCACGCACACGCGACCGGCGCGGCACCACGCACTGACTGGCTGCAACGTCCGCCAGATTGCCTGCAAAGCCCATGTCGCGATCATCATCGGCGAAGGTGCCGACGTGCACAGGGCCAAGCCTCGCCAATGCTTTCAGCAAATTATACGAGCGGATTTTATCCCCCCGGTCCGGCGGAAAGGGAATGCGATGACACAAGAAGAGGATTTCACCAGCCATAGCTGCGTGGCTCACCCCAGCCCACGCGCTATGTGCGGGCCGAGGAGGTTGGCGAGCGGTAACGGCAGTTTCTTCCACAACTCCACCTTGCGCTGGTACTGCGGCGAAAGCGGATTGATGTCGCGCGGTTCACGCCCCGCTGCCGCGCGGGTGGCATAGGCGAGCGGTTGCCCTTCCCATCCCCAGCTTTTCTTCCACGCTGCCGGGCCAGTGCCAACTTTGGACCGGCCAAAATCGAATATCATGCAGCCGCGCGCCCGCGCATGGCCCATCAACCGGAAATAGCCGACCTCGTTGGAACGCAGCGTCCGCGCCGCCAGCGTTGCGCCATGCCAATAGGGCATACAGGCGCCGCCATGATACAGGCTGAGGATCGTCGTCTGCGGCTTGCCGTCTTTCGATACCATGATGATGTCGGCGTCGGACCCAAATGCTTCCCATACACACGAAAAAAGCCGCTTGGAAAATACCGGCGTGCCCAGACGATGCACATTTTCCGCGTAAAGCCGGTAATGAATGTCGAGCAGTCGCCGGTCATGGCCAATTTCCACTTCCAGGGCGTTGTCCAGCCCCTTGCGCAACTCAGCACGGTGTTTGCGCGGAATGGCGATCAGTTGCGCTTCGTCATTCGCCTCCAGAGCTTTGGCAAAACCGAGGTAACTATCCGCTTTTATCCGCCAACCTTCGCACGGCAATGCGCCGCCGCGCAATTCCACGTTCGGGCAGTTGGTGTGTTCGGCCAGTTGCCAGCCAGCATCGGCCAGCGCCTGTGCGATCGCCGGATCGTCCGCCAATATGCCGCCATCGACCGCAAAGCCGCTCGATACCAGCGCGCGGCCGAACAGGAGGGAGCGGATCAGATTAAGCGGCAGGACGCCGACGATATTGTCAACCGCACCGCGCGCCACCAGCATTATTGCCCGCTGTCCGGTGCCGCGCGCGACGGCCTTTATCCACGCGGGCCGATGAAAGGGGCTGGAGCCGGGATGCGCGCAAATCCATTGGTCGAGCACCGCGCATTCGCTGGCGTCGTCCAGATTGGCTTGCTCGATCAGTATCGCTTTGGCCAGCACACTGCCCCTCATCTGTCCGCTATCGTATCGCACAGCGTACCAAATACTGCGCAAGTTTGAAGATATCGTAAGGGCGGGTGCGCGTTTAGATTCGCCCCGTTGAGATCTGTGCGGCTTCCTGCGCCACGAGCGCGTCGACCCTGCCCCATTGGAAATCCTGCATCAACCGGCGCAACTTGGCCGCCATGACACCAAGATTGGTGTAATGCCGAACACGCGAGCGCAGCGGCGCGCCCACCACGCGCGGCTGATCCGGGTCGATTTCCCACGGGTGGAAATAGATGATCGCCGGGCGCTGATCCTGCACGTTGACTTGCCGGACCGCCCAACGCGAAAATGTATAAGGCAACAGGCGAAAGAATCCGCCGCCGCCCGCCGCGACCGTTCGCCCGGCCAGACGCGCCGTCGTCACCGGCAGTTCAAGCAGATCGCTGCCCGCAACCGGCTTCCATGCGAAGCGCGGCGACCCCGCCCAGCCATAATGATCGTGCGCGATCGGCGCGACGCTGCTGGAATATACATAGCCTTCCTCGGCCAATATTTCGTGCGCCCACGGATTGCGCGCATCAATGGAAAAGCTCGGTGCGCGATAGCCCGTAACGGGCATTCCTGATGTATTTTCAATTAGTTGCTGAGATTTTCTTAAGTCATCGCGAAACTGATCGGGCGTGAAGGTGAAAACGCGCTGGTGATCATAACCATGACTGGCCAATTCATGCCCGGCATCGACGATCCGCCGCATCAACGCCGGGTAACGCTCCGCCACCCAGCCGAGCGTGAAGAACGTGCCCTTCACCCCTGCTCGGTCAAACAGTTCCAGCACGGCGTCGCTATTACGTTCGACACGTTGTTCGAGCGCGGACCACCCGTCACGATCGAGCGTGTTTTCAAACGCGCCAACCTGAAACCAGTCTTCAATATCTACCGATAATGCGTTGACTATATTTGACATTTCAACGCCTTCTAAAACAGGATGACAGTCGCTTTAAGCCGCGCGTTCGCTCAGTTCCCCTGTTTCCACCCAATCCACGAGCAGCGTCAAGACACGGCGCAGTGCCGCCTCCTGTTCCTCGCCCCGCGTTTCGGCCATCGCCAGACGGGATTCGACCGCGTCCAGTCGTTCCACCAGCCGCGTATCACTGCGGCCCGCCTGCGCGCCCTGCGTAATCAAACGGCGCATATCTTCCAGCTCACCACGGATGCTGTGCAGCTCGAATAGGGTAAGGCCGCTGGTCGGTTCCGCAGCGCCCTCTTGCGACGCATTCGCCAACTCCGGCTGCACATGAACCTGTTCGGGCGTTTTATATTCGGAAAAAAACTCGTCCTGAATCTCTTCCGGCTCAACCGGGTGATCGAGAATGGGAGCGGTCCCCTCAACCCTGGCGCTCTTCAACGCTTCGAGCACAACGGGCGTGTCTGCTTCCTCCGCAGGTTCGTTGATCGTAGCGTCCTCGCCCAGGCCCATGTCGCCCAAACCCATGTCGGCGGCGACCGCGTCCACCACGCCCCTGTCAATCTGTGCCAGCCGGTCAATCGCGCCGAGCAGCAATACCCGGCTCATCAGTGCATTGATACGGCGTGGCACGCCATCGGTGGCCGCATAAACGGCCGCATAGGCATCGGCCGTGAAGGACGGATTGCCGGTCCACCCCACCACCGACATACGGTGGTTGATATAAGGCTCGACCTCGCTCGCCAGCATCGGGTCCAGATGATGGGTGGCGATCACCCGCTGGTTCAATTGCTCCAGCTCCGCCGATTTGAGCAGATCCCGAAACTCAGGCTGACCGAGCAGGAAGATTTGCAACAGCGCATGGCCGCCCAACTGAAAATTGCTCAACATCCGCAGCTCTTCAAGGGCGGAAATCGAAAGATTCTGGCCTTCATCGACGATCAGCAGCGTGCGCAGACCCCGACGCGCCTGTTCATGCAGGAAAGCCTCAATCTTCTGCAAGAGCTGGGCTTTGGCCGCGTTGTCGCTGGCTATGCCGAAATTTTGCGCGGCGAGGCGAAGCATGTCATCGCCATCCACCTGCGTCGATACGATCTTGACCGCCGTCAGCCGCGCCGGGTCGATCGTCGACATCAAATGCCCGACCAATGTCGTCTTGCCCGCGCCGATATCGCCGGTGATGACAATGAACCCTTCACCCTGCGCAAGGCCATAACCAAGGTAAGACAAGGCCTTACGGTGGGTTCCGCTTTCAAAATAGAAGTGCGGATCGGGGGTCAGCTGAAAAGGGCGACCACTCAGTCCATAAAATTGATCGTACATCTTGTCGTCTCCGATATGCCTTCCCCGCCCCCGCGATGTCGGCTCAATCAAAATTGATAGCGCAGCCCTATTTGACCGAGCGCGGTGATAATTTCGTTCAACTCTTGCGGATCCACCGCATCCAGTCCCAGTGACGCCTGCGCGCTCAGCCGGTTGCCGATCGTCTTGTGATAGGTCACGTAACTGCCCCAGTTGGTGACATCCGTGCCGGACAGGTTGCCATTGAAATAATTGGCGTACAGGCTGCCCTCCAGCCCGCTATTGTCTTCAAACGACCGGCCGAGAAACAGGTCCGCGTAGTAATTTTCATCTTTCTTGCCATTGATCGAGGCAAAGATAGCGGCGTTGGGCGCCAGGAATTTGCGCTGCGAATAGCCCAGCCCCGCGCCCCAGTTCCACCGTCCGGCGCGGGTTGAATATTGGGCCGCAAGTCCGCGGTGGCGATAATTCGCGGTCGTGATACCGCTCAAGCTGTCGTTGAAGCATTGGCCGCCGCCCTGCGACCCTTGCACACAGCCCGTCAGATCGCCGCTGAACGGATTGCGCGCCGCCTGAAAACCGGATGGCAACGCGACCAGATTGCCGGTCAATGCCCGGCCGAAACTGTCGATCGTATCGAAATAAACGAGGCTGAAGCTGCTGTGGCTCGTCGCCTGCCAACTAAAGCTGCCGACATAATGGATGCTGTTATAGCGCCGCCCGACCCGCGCTTCGAGCGATGTCCGACGGCTCGGCCGCCACAACACGCCCGCGTCCCAAATGATGCCGTCATTGTCATAGGCGAGCAAACGCGGCGAGGATTTGTCGGTAACAAACCGCCCGTCCGAACCGACGACCGGGAAGCCGCCGCTATCGCGCAATGCATCGCGCTCGCTGATCTTGATCGCCTCATATCCCACGCCGCCCACCACCGCGAGCGTGCGCGAAACCGGCAAGGTCACGTCGGCGCGCACCCATTTATCCTCATAGCGCTGGTCAAGCTGGCTGGCGTCCTCGCGGTCATAGCCCACACCCAGCGACCAGCCGAACGGCAGATTGCCGGGCTGCATACCGACCGATGCGGTCGCGCTTTGATAGACGCTGTCGCTAAAGCTGTCCTGGGCAGCTACGCCCGGTGCAGTGACAGAAACTTTATCCTCCACCCGCGAATAGCCGAGGCGATAGGCGGCGTTGACCGACATCTCCCCGATATGGGTCGTCAGTGTCGGGCCGACATAGGCGGAGTAAACATTACTGGTCGCGCCGCCGCTGCTGGCGAGTGAATTATTGGCGCCAGACAGGCCATCGGCGCGCACCCGCGTGGCAAGCGCGCCGCCTTCTATGTTCAATTTGTCACGGATCACGTCCACTCGCGCGCTGGCGATGCCGGAGATCACATCCTGATCCGGCGTATTCTTGTTCCAGCCGAACTGATGCTCGTAGCGCAGGCTGACCTGCACTTCTGTGCGGCGATTGCGGATATTGGCGTCCACCCCGGCGGCAAGCGATGTGTAAGTCAATACATCGCCGTTGCCGCCCTTGATGTCCGCGAAGAACG
>JBDTLS010000154.1:0-7170 GCA_039934655.1 Sphingobium sp. | reverse complement strand
ACTCCGCAAAAGCTCTCGGATATGATCTTATATACTTCTCGATCAGGACACTAGAAACAAAACCTAGCAAATTTAGCGCGAGTCACCTCAGCTAAGTCATTGAAATGTGGTGGACGCACTTGGGCTCGAACCAAGGACCCGCTGATTAAGAGTCAGCTGCTCTACCAACTGAGCTATGCGTCCACATCGGCCTGATAGGAGAAAGGTTGCCCCACTGTCGTTGCCTAGGGCGCGGCCGTTAGCATGGGGATTTGTGCTTTGCAAATAGCAAATCATGGTGGGGTGGATATTATCGGCTTTTGGCCATCTGGAGGATCCGTGGTGATTGCTGGGTGCCCTGTGGCAGAGCCAGGGCCAGGGCCCGTGCAGTTTGCCCGCGCGGTTGCGACATCCCGGACGTCAGCCTCCGTTGATCGCTTCCTCGATCACATTCTGCGCGTCCTTGCTGTTCCAGTCCATCGCGCCGGTGATACGGGCGATTTCGCGACCATCTGCGCTGTATAGCACGCTGGTAGGTAAAAGCCCGGTTGCGTAGTGGAAACCGAAATTGTTGTCGGAGTCCATCCAGGGGTGCAGCGATTTGAAGGGATGCTTTGCGAAAAATGCCGTCACCTTGTCGGCGCCAGCGCTATCCTGAGAGATGGTGACGACTTGGAGGCCATCCTTGGCATAGGTGGCACTCAAGCCATCGAGCTGCGGCATTTCCGTGATGCATGGCCCGCAAAATGTTGCCCATAGATTGACTAGCAGCGGCCGTCCGGCAAAATTCGCCAATGTTGCCTTTTTGCCCGCCGGGTCGGTGAATTCAAAATCCGGCATGGGCGTGCCGTGGTGACTCCGATCGATATGAAATCCCGTGTTTGGTTCTGCTGATGTACCATTGCCCGGTTGAACTTCGCCCGAAGTCGCACCATTGGCTTGCCGAGCGGGTACGGATTGCTTATCGCAGGCGCTCAGCGCACAGCCGAGCAGGAGCAAGGCAATAGCCAAGCGGAATGGAACGAATGACGAAAGTGGTGGTGACACGGTGACAGGCTCCAACAGCATGTGGGGCGGGCGCTTTGCCGGGGGGCCTGCGTCCGTCATGCGCGAGATAAACGCCTCGATCCCGTTCGACAAGCGATTGTGGAAACAGGACATCGCCGGATCGAAGGCGCATGTCGCGATGCTGGCCGCGCAGAACATCGTTTCGGGCGAGGATGCGCAGGCGATTACCGAGGGATTGAACCGGATCGGGCATGAATATGCGCAAAATGGCGTGCCGGAAAATATGGACCTGGAAGACATCCATATGGTCACGGAATCGCGACTCACGGAGTTGATCGGTTCGGCGGCGGGGCGGTTGCATACCGCGCGCTCGCGCAACGATCAGGTCGCAACCGATTTCCGCCTGTGGGTGCGCGACGCGATTGATGAGGTGGAGCAGGGGCTTGCCGGGTTGCAGCGTGCACTGGTGACCCGTGCGGGTGAATATGCCGACGCGGTGATGCCGGGTTTCACGCATTTGCAATCCGCGCAGCCGGTGACGCTGGGGCATCATCTGCTAGCCTATTATGAAATGCTGCGGCGGGATCGCTCGCGTCTGGCCGATGCGCGGGCGCGGATGAACCAATGCCCGCTGGGCAGCGCGGCGCTGGCCGGAACGCCCTATCCGATTGACCGGCACATGACCGCGCAGGCGCTGGGATTCGACGGGCCGACCGACAACAGCCTCGACAGTGTGTCCGACCGGGATTTCGCACTCGATTATCTGATGGCGGCGAGCCAGTGCTCGCTGCACCTCTCGCGGCTCGCCGAAGAGTTCATCATCTGGGCAAGTCAGCCGTTCGGGTTTGTGAAGTTACCGGATGCGTACTCCACCGGTAGCTCGATCATGCCGCAAAAGCGCAATCCTGATGCTGCGGAACTGGTGCGCGGCCATGCCGGGCGCATCATGGGGTGCATGACGGCGCTGTGCGTGACGATGAAGGGGCTTCCGCTCGCTTATTCCAAGGACATGCAGGACGATAAGCCGCCGGTGTTTGAAGCACATGACCTGCTGGGCCTTTCGATTGCGGCGATGACCGGCATGGTGGAAAGCGTGACGTTCCGCACCGACCGGATGCGCGCGCTCGCCGAAAGCGGCTATGCGACTGCCACTGATCTCGCCGACTGGCTGGTGCGCGAAGCGGACATTCCATTTCGTGAGGCGCATCATATCACCGGCGGCGCGGTCAAGTTGGCGGAAGATCGCGGGCTGGCTCTCAGCGAATTGCCGCTCGCCGATTTGCAGGCGATCGATGGGCGTATTACCAAAGGCGTGTACGCGGTGCTGACGGTCGATGCCTCGGTCGCCAGCCGCGCAAGCCACGGCGGCACCGCGCCCGCGCAAGTGCGCGCCCGCATCGTGGCGGCCTTGAGTGAACTGGAGAGCATATGAGACGCAACCCCAATTTTCTGGCGCGGTTGGTCGTTTTGGGGGTGTTTGTTGGCGTCGCAGGCTGCGGTGCCCAGCATGATCTGGAGCCGCGCACAGGTACGAAGCCGGTGCCGGTCGCGGTCGGTGCAACTAAACCGGCAACCGCGAACGAGTTAATGACGTCCTCGCCGCAGGTCCGCCCCGATCATAGTGTCGAACCCCTGATACGCTCAAGGGAGCGGCAGGACGATTACTTTGACCTGCCGCCCGCCAGCAACTAGGGCGACAGCTTATGGATCATTTCGATTATCGTGACGGCGCGCTTCATGCCGAACAGGTTCCCCTTGCCGCGATTGCGGATCAGGTTGGAACCCCTGTCTATGTCTATTCCACAGCGACATTGACGCGGCATGTCGGTGTATTTCGCGATGCCTTGGGCGGGCTGAAAGACCCGCTGATCGCTTTTGCGGTAAAGGCCAATCCGAATGCCGCAGTGCTGGCGACGCTGGCGCGATTGGGACTGGGCGCCGATGTCGTGTCGCTCGGCGAATTACTCCGCGCAATCGCGGCGGGTATTCCGGCGGACCGGATCGTCTTTTCCGGCGTCGGCAAGACCGAAGAGGAAATGCGGGTCGCGCTCGACCACGGGATTTTCCAGTTTAATCTGGAAAGTGAGCCGGAAGCGGAGACGCTTTCGCAGGTCGCACTCGCTGCTGGCAAAGTTGCGCGGGTTGCCTATCGTATCAATCCCAATGTCGATGCGGGCACGCACGCCAAGATTTCAACCGGTAAGGCCGAAAATAAATTTGGCATCCCCTATGACCGGGCGATGGCCGCCTATGATCGGGCAGCGCAGTTGGCTGGCCTGGATGTGCAAGGAGTCGCGGTGCATATCGGCAGCCAGCTGACCGATCTGGCACCGCTCGAAGCGGCGTTCGTCAAAGTGGGGGATCTGATCGCGCAGTTGCGCGATGCCGGGCACAATATTCGCACCGCCGATCTGGGCGGAGGCCTTGGCGTGCCTTATGATCCTGAACTGCCGGTGCCACCAAGCCCGGCCGCCTATGGCGCGATGGTGCAGCAAATAACGCAGCATTGGGATGTCAGGTTGATGTTCGAGCCGGGTCGGGTGATCGTCGGCAATGCGGGCGTGCTGCTGTCGCGGGTTATCCGCGTCAAGCAAGGCGCGCACCAGCCGTTTGTGATTGTCGATGCCGCGATGAACGACCTACTGCGCCCCAGCCTGTATGATGCCTGGCATGACATCAAGGCGGTGGTTCCCGGTGCAATGCGCAAAAGCGCGACCGTCGTGGGACCGATCTGCGAGAGCGGTGACACTTTCGCGACCAACCGGGATATGGATGTCGTTGCCCCCGATGACCTCGTCGCGTTTATGACGGCGGGAGCCTATGGTGCGACGATGGCGAGCACATATAATAGCCGCGCATTGACGCCCGAGGTGCTGGTAACTGGCGACAAATGGGCAGTGGTGCGGGAACGCCCGCCGATAGAAACCCTGATCGCGGGTGACACTATCCCCGACTGGTTGCGGGATTAGGGCGCCGCGATAGATGCACAGCCTGCCCATCTTTGTGCGCCTGACCGGACGGCCGGTCATATTGGTGGGGCAGGGGGATGGCGCGGATGCCAAGCGCCGCTTGCTGGAACGGGCGGGCGCAGTCGTCGTCGGCGCGGATGAGGATGCTGCGTTCGCCATCGTCGCTATTGCGGATGATGCAGAGGCAATCGCCGCCGTGGAGCAACTGCGCGCGCGCGGGATTTTGGTCAATGCCGTTGACCGGCCCCAGCTGTGCGATTTCACGCTGCCAGCGATTGTCGATCGTGACCCCGTGCTGATTGCTATTGGCACTGGCGGAGCGTCGGCGGGCCTCGCCAAGATCATCCGGCAGCGGATCGAGGCATTGTTGCCGCCCAGCGTCGGCGCACTGGCGCGGGCATTGGCGGATGCGCGCGGCATGATGCGCGCACGGTGGGCGGATTCTGCTACCCGTCGCAGGGCGCTTGATGCCGCGTTGGGGCGTGGTGGGCCGCTCGATCCTATTGCGGGCGCAGATGCAGACAGCGTCGTTCGCTGGCTTGATAACGGGGAGGGGACCGCAAATACCGGACGGTTGGAGAACATCGTTCTCATGACCGCCGATCCCGATGACTTGACACTACGCGCCGCACGCTGGCTGGGCGAGGCCGATGTTGTTTTTTATGCACCAGACGTTCCACCATCCATTCTCGATCGCGCGCGCGCTGATGCGCAGCGTATCGCGTCCGTCACGACGCCCGCTTATGATGGCGATGGTCTGGCCCTGTGGATCACATTGAAAGCAACGTCATGAGCAGACTATTCACGTTCGAAAATGGTCAGGCGCAGGAACTCGGCCTCGATGATTTTTGTGCGCAGCATGAGGGCGCCAAGTTTAGCTGGATTCACCTCGATGGCCGCCATGATGAGGTGATCTCGATCCTGCCGCGCGTCGTCGATATTCCCCCGTCGGCGATGAGCGCGCTGATGGCGACGGAAACGCGCCCGCGCTGTGCGCTGTTTGGTGACGGCGCGCTCATCAACATGCGCGGTCCGGGGGAAACGCTGTCCGGCGATGGCGATCCTTTGGTCTCTATCCGGCTGTGGGCGGAGCAGGGCAAGGTCGTCAGCCTGTCGTATCGCACACTGGCCCCACTCAATACGGTGATTGATCAGATGCTGGCGGGCAAGCTCGCCGATCCCGGTGACCTGATCGCGGCGATCGCGATGGAAATTACCAATGTCCTCGACCCGGACATCGCCGAGCTTGGCGACGCGCTCGATACAATCGAGAGCGATTTCGATGAGGAAGGCCCGGTCAGCACACGGCGGCACGTATCTGAAATCCGCGCAGCCGCCATTTCCTATCGCCGGTTCATCGCGCCGCAACGCACGGCGATGGAACGGTTGATGACCGCGCAGGTTTCATGGCTGGAGCCAGATGATCGCTTGCATTTGCAGGAAGCGGCGGATCGCTGCGCCCGTATGGCCGAAGAACTGGAAGCGGTGCGGGAGCGTTCGGCGCTTGCGCATGAAGGGCTGACCGATCTGCGCGCCGAGCATATGAACAAGCAGGCGCTGATCCTTGCAGTCGTCGCGTTGATTTTCCTGCCGTTGACGTTCCTGACCGGATTGCTGGGCATGAATGTCGAGGGCATCCCCTATGCCCATGCACCTTGGGCGTTCTGGGGAGTGGTCGGATTTTGCGCGGCTATTGCTCTGAGCATCGGCGCGTGGTTCATGGCCACCAACTGGCTACAACGATAATATCGAATCGCGCAATTCGTGGCGGAATTCGATATCAACTGACTGGCGATTCGATTGAACGCAAAAATGACTCCTGTTGCCGTTCGTTCATTGCCGTTTCATGTGGCAGAGCGGATAGGTAGAGGTGGGATGTGATGGCGGGGAAAGAACATATGTTGCACACTAAAACAACTGGCATGGCCCCTTTTCGGGTCGTCATGCTGTTCGTCATATGTGTCGGTCTTGCGCAGGCTCCGCTCGCTGCGCAGGTGCAGACTGTCGATCCGAACACGGCCATAGATGCTGATCTTGCTCCAGCCCAAGGTGTGCCAGCACCCGCATCAGCGCCACCGCCCGCCTACGCATCGCCCGCGCCGCCCAGCGCCGCGCCTGTAACATCGGGGCAGACCGCCAGTGGTGCACCTGTCACGCCAAATTCTGCGCCGGCCGCGCCCAATCCCAATACATCCTATCAGCATGACGACGTCGTCGGCGCGGCCGAGGGTGTGTTCGGCAAAGGGGCGGAAGGCCTCGCCGGCATCATCGAAAAAATCCTGAAGGATCAGGGCCAGCCCAATGCGTACATCGCCGGGCGCGAAGTTTCGGGCGCTATCGGTATTGGCCTGCGCTACGGATCAGGCACGCTCAATCATAAGGTCGAGGGCGCGCGGCAGGTATATTGGACCGGCCCGTCAATCGGTTTCGATCTGGGCGGCAATGCCTCCAAGACGTTCGTGCTGGTCTATAACCTTTATGACACGCAGGATCTTTATCGGCGCTATCCGGCGGTTGAGGGTACAGCCTATGTTGTCGGCGGGTTTACCGCGACCTATTTGCGGCGCGGGGACATCGTGCTGATCCCAATTCGTTTGGGGGTGGGCTGGAGGCTCGGCGTCAACGCGGGATATATGAAATTCTCGGAGAAGCAGCAGATCATTCCGTTCTGATCGGTGGATATGAGTCCGACGCGTGTTATACCAAACTGCATGGATAAGAACTCATGCCGTCATTGCGAGCGCAGCGAAGCAATCCAGCTTTGGCGCGAGACTGGATTGCTTCGCTGCGCTCGCAATGACGAAGGGTATGAGTCAGCATCAATGCACCTTGGTATTACGCGTTATAACGCCAAGGCCAGTTGCTGACTGGCGGGTTTGCCGAGAGCCGCAGGTCGTGAAGGCGCGACCTGCACGGCTTCGGCATCGCTCATATTATGCACGCCGACCCCTAGCAATCTCACGCCCTTCGGCACCGGATATTCACGCGCCAGAAGCATGTGCGCCGTTTCGCGCAACAGGCCGATGTTCATAACGGGTGCGCCCAGGCTGGACGAACGCGTGATGATGCCGAAATCATTATATTTGATTTTGAGCGTCACGGTCCGCCCGAACGCCTGCGCTTTTTCCATGCGTTGCCATAACCGTTCGATGATGGGGGCGAGCGCAGTGGCAAGCTCCTGATCGCGGTGAAGATCATGCGCGAAAGTATCCTC
>JBDTLS010000153.1:0-7223 GCA_039934655.1 Sphingobium sp. | reverse complement strand
GCCTGCGCCACGCCTGCACTGCTTGTGTCCATGCTCAATCCTTAGGCCAATAGATTAGCGCAGGGGAAGCGGGCCGACAGCATCTCGGACTAAAAAAGGCCCCGGCACGCAGCCGCGCGCGATTTCAAGCCGGACGAGATTACATCAAAGCTTCGGCACTTGAACTGGCGCCTGCCTTCTGACGGTCCGCAACGTCGATATCGCCGATTTCCGGCACGGGTTGAATCGCAGGGGCGAGCTCGCGGCGGATATGTTGGAAGTGTGACATAATTCGGCGTGGATTTCGGCGCCCGGAGGTGGACTCCACGAGGGGAAATGCCGAAAAATCGGGCGTTCATGTTGGAGAGTTTTGTCATGCCTATCGGGGTGGCTCTCGCAGTCAGGGCATGAGGCGAGGCAGGTGGAGACGGCGACCAGCGTCTCCGCGGTTGTTGGGAATGTCATGAGGGTCCACTGACATTTCCTATCTGTACAGAACATTGTACATGTCGGGCTGGGCCCATGGCCCGCCTGCTTACTTTTCGGGATATCCGCACCATTTCCCAGGCGGTGATGAACCGCGTGGCTGAGACGACCGCGACACCCAACAGGCCCAGGCGATCACGGCGTGAATTTCAGAAGCAGCGCTTTTTGAACCGATATGCCCATATCGACCACATTGTTTGACATTTGTGAAACAAAATTCATGGTGCGACGCAAAATCGCTTAACGGTGGCTTGCGAGTTTCGCCAGATTACGCACACTTCTCCCCTGCAATGTTTCGTAACAGGGGCCAAACAATGCGTAAATTCAGCTTGAATTCATCTAGCGCGCTGACGTCAGCGGCTTTTCTCGGCGCGATCATGCTTGCTGTGCCGGTAGCTGCGCAGACGGCACCGGACACCGCGACGCAAACCACGGCCGACGCGCCGCCGCCCAACGTGGCGGTCCTGCCATCGGATCAGGCCCCAGCCGACGACAAGGGCGAGATCATCGTCACCGGCTCGCGCATCAGGTCGGTGACGCCCTTCAACAGCCCCGATCCCATTTTGATCATCGACCCGGAGATCACCAGAAAGGAAGGCAAGTTCGATCTCGCCTCCATGCTGCAGAGCTCGCCGATTGCGGCAGGTTCGACGCAGATCACGTCAGCGATCTCTTCGAATTTCGTCACCGCCGGTGGTCCCGGTGCACAGACGATCGATCTGCGCGGGCTCGGTGCCAATCGCACGCTTGTGCTGCTGAATGGTCGTCGAGCCGGGCCGGCGGGCACGCGCGGTTCGGTCTCGTCCTTCGATCTCAACGTGCTGCCGCAGTCGATCGTGCAGGACATCCAGATTCTCAAGACCGGCGCGTCCTCGGTCTATGGCTCTGACGCGGTCGCGGGCGTGGTCAACATCATCACCAAACGCGACACCAAGGGTCTTGAACTGAACGCCAACGTCTCCGTTCCGCTGGCCGGGGGTGGCGAGGAGTACCGGATCAGCGGTGTCTGGGGTAAGACTTTCAGCCGCGGCCATTTCATGGTCGCCGCCGATTATTCGCATACAAATGAGCTCAAGCGCGGCGACCGTTCCTATCTCGCCTGCCCTGAAGCGTATATTTTCCGCGAAGACGGTAGTCGCGCCGACCTCGTCGACCCGCGCACCGGCAAGTACAAGTGCGAGGATCTGCGCTGGGGGCACGTCTGGACCTATAACTTCAATGATAATCTCTATCTCGATGGACCGGGTGGGCCGGACAGCGGCCTTAACACCTCCCCCGCCGGCCAGACCATCCTGCTCCAATATCAATATCCTGGCGAAACGCTTGGCCTCCCCGCCTACGGAGCGCCAGCCTATCCTGGTGACTTCGGCGCACCCGCTGGCTGGTTCCCGACCGGATACAATACAGCGTCGACAGCGCCGCAGAGCGGCTATCACCCCTTTGTTGAAGAGCAGACGATCATCCCGAAGACCGACCTCTATACCGCCTATGCGGAAGGGGCGTTCAATATCTCGGACTCGGTCGAGGTGTTCGGAGAGTTTCTGTACAACAAGCGCAAGACCTACCAGAACGGATGGCGCCAGTTCTGGAACTTCGGCTACACCGGCGATTACTTTGGCGACGGCACGCTAGGAACCCTCTGGGGCCAAGGATTCACCGGCACGAACCTGCTCAGCCCAACCGCCATCACCAACCATTCCGACAGCAGCCAGGAAGTAGAATATTTCCGCGGCGTTGGCGGACTGCGGGGCGATTTCGGCGGTGGCCTCTCGGGCTGGAAGTGGGAAGCCTATGGTCAGTACAGCAAGAGCATCGGAAAGTACCGGACTGAACAGATTCTACAGGACGTTTACAATACAGGGTATTTCCAAACATCGTCCTGCGTGGGCACGGTAACCCCGATTTCAAAGAAGCAGTGCATCGATCTTCCCTGGGCGAATCCCTATTTCCTCCGCGGCGAACTGACCCAGCAGCAGTCCGATTTCCTTTTCTCATGGGAGGAGGGAAAGACGGTCTATACCCAGCTGACCGGTGAAGCCACGGTTTCGGGCGATCTCTTCAAGCTTCCGGCTGGTCCGTTGGGGGTAGCGCTCGGCATCACCGGACGTCGTGACATGATCAACGATGTCCCGGGCGAGATCACCCGTGCCGGCAATGCCTGGGGTGCGTCGACCTCAGGCATCACGGCTGGCAACAGCGTGACGCTCGAGGCGTTCGGCGAGCTCAACGTTCCGATATTGAAGGATAAGCCCTTCTTCAAGGAGCTGACGCTTTCCGGCGCCGGGCGCGTGACCAACGTCAAATCCACGCGCGCATCGGATGGTGTGTCGGCCAGCGACAACGGCAATTTCACCTACAAGATTGGCGGAAACTGGGCCGTCAACGATTGGTTGCGCTTCCGTGCCAGCTACGGAACCTCGTTCCGGGCACCGGCGCTGTTCGAGCAGTTCCTTGCCTCGGAGACGAGTTTCCCAACTCAACGCGCGATCGACCCATGTATCCAGGTTGCGACGAACCTCGCGCTTGGCAATATTACACAGCGTATCGCCACCAACTGCGCGGCCGCCGGCATTCCGAACAATTATAACGGGGCTGGCGTCACCGCTACCGCGATATCGCAAGGAGGCCTCGGCAAGCTGAACTCCGAGACCTCCTCGGCGCTCGTGGTCGGCGGCATCCTGACGCCCAAATTCGACTTCATGCAGAGCACGCGGATCAACATTGCGGTCGATTATTTCGACATCAAGGTGAAGGGCGAGATCACCCAGCTTGGTGCGCGCAACATCCTGTATGGTTGCTATGGTTCGGCGAATTATCCCAGCGATCCACTCTGCAGCCTGTTCACCCGCGGCCAGACGGGCGCGCCCTACAACGTCAAGAACGTCTTCGACCAGTTCGTCAATATCGCGACGCAGCAGAACAGCGGCGTCGACCTGGCGGTCAACGTTCGTCAGGACCTCGGCAGGCTGGGAAGCCTTTCGCTGACCGCGGACATGACCTGGCAGACGACGGACACTCAACGCCTGCTGCCGACCTCGCCTCTCGAGTCCGACAATGGCGAGGCGGGATCGCCAAGCTGGGTCGGTGATTTCCGGCTTAACTGGCAGGGCCGTGGCGGAACCAGCATCTTTTATGGTCTCAATGTCTACGGCGCCACTTCCGACGTAGGAGACTATCGCGACGACAATGGTGGAAACACCTGCTTTACCTCGGCAATCTATGGGCGTTATTGCCCGAAGCTTACGATACCGACGGTCTTCTATCACAACGTGTCGATATCCCAGGAAGTAGCCAAGCGCTTCACGATCACCCTGGGTGTCAGCAACATCTTCGACACCCGTCCGCCGCGCGTATCGGTGTTCAACGGCAGCGAGATTTCGATGATCGGACCCGTCGTCGCCGCGTCGCAATACAGCCTTGTCGGCCGCCGGGCATTCGTGAACGTGACGAGCAAGTTCTAAGGTGAAGTGATCGACAACACCGGGCGCCATGATAGCATGGCGCCCGGCCTTTTTTTTGACGGGCAGCAAGGATAGCGACTGCCATCATGCCCAGCGTTCGCATTGCACCCGACACACTCGACGAGGAAAACAGGCGCTTCGTACAGGCGCCTCTTCGTCAGCCGGTCTTTCTCAACAGCGTTCCAAAGAGCGGCAGCCACCTGCTGCGCAACATCGTGCGCATGTTCGTTCCCGTCGAGCAGCAATATCAGCATGACTTCATCCAGTGGCCCAACCTGCAGCAGCACCGGGTCGCCTTTGATCCGGCCCTGCCAAAGCTGAGCTGGGGGCATCTGTTTCTGGCGGATGCGTCCGTTATCGAAACGGCCAGCGCCCGCCGGATCCTGCTCTATCGCGACCCTTATGATTGGGTGATCGCCCGCGCCCGCTTCTTCCTGTCGGAACAGTTTCTCGGAAATGTCGACCATTTGAAATCGGACGCCGTCAGTGCCGACGAACTGCTGACGATGATGATCTTCGGCCTTCCGGGAAGGGCACCGTCGCTCAATGATATCTATGAGATGAATGCGGCCGCCTGGCTTGGTGCACGCGTCCATGTGGTCAAACTCGAGGATCTGGTTCGCAATCTGCGCGATCTCGATGGCGACGAATCGGAGCGTTTCTTCACCGCGCTGCTCGAGGCGTGCGACATCGAACGGCCCGACGATTGGCGTGAACGCGTAAGGATCGGGTCGGATCGCGAGCAGAGCGGCACGGCGCGCGAAAATCTGACTGGAATTGCGCTAGAGCTGCCGCAATCTCTTGGCACACGCCATCGCGCTCTCGTCGACTATCAAGCGCCTGGCCTTCGTGCCCTTCTCGGCTACGAATAAGGTCGGGGGAACGAGCCCTTCCATGACCAACACGCAAAGCACCATCGCCGCCTATCCGATGTTGAGCGAAGCCGCCGATCTGGTGGCGCTGGGACGCCTCGAGCAAGCGGCGCAGCGCGCTATAGCGCATCTTCGCCAACATCCTGATGAGCCGCGTGGCCTGGCCCTGCTTGGACAAGTCGCGATGCAACTCGGCGCACTTGGCCAGGCGGAGCATTTCCTGCGCCGGGCAATGATGCGGGGGGAAAGCGATCTCGATGCGCGGCGGAATCTGGCGTCGATCCTCAACCAGCAGGAGCGGCTTGGCGAAGCATGCGCCATGTTCGAAGCGCTGGAGCGGGAAACCGACGATCCGACGCTTCCCGCGATTCGCGCGCTCATCCTCAACAAGCTTGGCCGATATGACGAGGCGATGGCCGTGCAGGAAGGCTTGACCGGAGCTCATCGCGACAAGCCGCATCACTGGATCGCCTATGGGCATAGCCTGCGTGCGGCGGGCCGTGTTGCGGAAGCGGTTGATGCCTATCGTAACGCCGTCGCCGCCGATTTTGAGTGCGGTGAGGCATGGTGGGGTCTCGCAAGCATCAAACAGCGGGTCTTCACGGAGGATGATATCGCCGAAATGCGCAGGGCGCTTTCGGTCGCGATCGACGTGCGCAACACCGCTCCCCTGCATTTCGCGCTGGCACGCGCGCTTCACGATCAGGGACGGTATGAAGAGGCTTTCGCCCATTATACCGAGGGAAACCACCAGCGAGCAGAGAGCCTTGGCTATGACTCGCGGGAGCTAACCGCCGAGATCGCGGAGCTTGAGCAATCAGTCGATAGCGCGTTCATGGCCTCACTCGATCGGGAATCCGTGGGCAATGGCGCGCCGATCTTCATCATCAGCCTGCCGCGTTCCGGCTCGACCCTGCTTGAGCAAATGCTCGGCAGCCATCCCGACATCGAACCGATCGGCGAACTGCCTTATATTCCGGCTATCCTGCGCTCCGTTATGGAAATGGCGACCCGCCGCGGAGCGGTCACGGTGCCGCAGCTGGTCGCGGGTCTGGGCGCGGATCAGGCAGCGGCGATGGGCCAGGATTATCTGCGCCGCGCGTCGCTGCACAGAAAAACCGACCGGCCCTATTTTATCGACAAGCTGCCGCACAACTGGAGCAACGTCCTCTTCATCCGCCGCATCCTGCCCCAGGCGCGTTTCATAGACATTCGCAGACCGCCGATGGATTGCTGCTTCTCGAACTTCACCCAGTCCTTCTCCAGCGCACATGCCTCGTCATTCTCGCTTCGCGACATCGGGCAGTGTTATGTCGATTATGTGCGCCTGATGGAGCATTTCGACCGCGTGGCCCCGGGAATGATCCACCATATCCGGTACGAACGCCTGGTCGAAGACGCCGAGACCGAGATCAAGGCCGCGCTCGACTATCTCGGGCTGCCATGGAACCGATCGGTCCTTGACTTCCACAAGCTCGATCGCGTGGTGCGGACACCGAGTAGCGAGCAGGTCCGCCGCCCGCTCAACCGCGACGGCATGGATTCCTGGGCGCCCTACGCCGAATGGCTTGCGCCGTTGCGCGAAACGCTGGGCCCCCTGGCTGAATGAGAAGGGCTGCGGATTGCTCCGCGGCCCCTCTCGGATGAGCCCGTCGACCAATCAGTCGCTGTTGGGCGTACAACTTTGGCGCCCGCGCCTCCCGTGTTACAGTCGCAGGGTACACTCTGCCGCTCGTGGGCGTAGACAAATAAGTGGAGTGTCACCGAGTCTTCCAGCTTGAACGCGCCACAAGCGGAATTAAGGGATAGTTGCACCTGTCACCTTAGCCCCGGTATTTTGGCAGCGATATCTATTAAATTCTACATCAGCGCCTTTTTCGCTTGGCACAATAAAACTGTTAAGCCGAGAATCGCTGAATCTTAATAAAAAAGGATTTCCGCTTGAAAAGTCAATATATTCACTTGGCTCATATTCTATTATTACCTTCTTCGTTGGGAGCATAGATATGCCCGCTTTATCTTCATAAGCCGACACATGAGTAGATGAGCCACCCGCGCTTAGCACCCCATTTGCATCTACAAAAATGTCAGGAATCTTCGAGCCGTCGGTAGGCTTGTAGCACCCAACTATT
Source organism: Sphingobium sp. (assembly GCA_039934655.1). Classification (GTDB taxonomy): domain Bacteria; phylum Pseudomonadota; class Alphaproteobacteria; order Sphingomonadales; family Sphingomonadaceae; genus Sphingobium. The sequence continues at coordinate 293 of JBDTLS010000153.1, read as the reverse complement.
TTTCCTAGTAAATCAGGCCTATTGTGATTATTTAATATAATAAATAAAATTACGGCAGTAATTAGTATTATAAATACAAATTTATACCGTGACCGACCTTTTTCTCGATCTTTTATTGTTGACAGAAGCTTCATGACTCACCTTCGCGACGAGGTGCATCGCGCCGCCCTAGCGATCGCGCGGTCGATCTCTGGCGCAACTATAAGTCATGGCTCGACAACATGAAACACCCTCTTGGCTCGCTCGCCCAAATGAAAAAGGCGTGGGAACCGGCGGGTTCCTTTTCGGAACCG
>JBDTLS010000152.1:0-7242 GCA_039934655.1 Sphingobium sp. | reverse complement strand
CGCTCGGCGGCCAAGATGCTGCCGGCGCTGCGCGCCGCCTCGGCATAGGCCGAGAGCGGGAAGTGCCCCCTGAACGCGAAGTCGCGCTCGATCGACAGGCCGAACGGCAGCCGCACGCTCGCAATCTCCGACAGGCTGAACGAGCCCAGTTCGGGGCAACCGAACCCGAGGTCGGCCAGCCCGAACAGCGTGTCACCGTCTTCGTCGAGTTCGGTCGCGAGCCAGGTTGCGGCGCCGCACGGGTTGAACAGCCGCACCACCGGCGCGGGATCGGGCTCCACGCCCTGGTTCGTGACCGCGTCATGATGCGCCAGCGCGTTGGCGCGCAGTGCCGCGCGAAGCGCGGAGGTGAGAAGGTCGCTCATCGCGCCGCACCCCGCACGACCGTCTCGCCGCCCTGCAGCGCTGCGTATCGCGCCAGCAGCCAGTCGGAAGCCTTGCTGGCGGCGCTCGCAGCGCGGAAGATCGCGCGATTATCCTCACGCAGCACCGCCAGCCATGAGGCGATATAATCGGCATGGCGCACGGTCGGCACGATGCCGAGCGACGCGCACAGAAACGCCGAGCCCATTTCGGCCACCAGTTCCTCGCGCGCATAATCCTCGGTGCCGAACGCAGTCGTCAGCTGCCGGTCGAGCCGCGACACATGGCCCGTCGAATGGGTCAGCTCATGCAGCGCTGTACGAAACCAGTTGATCTGGTCAAAAAAGGCCGGCTGCGGCGGGACCTGCACGAAGTCGGGTCCCGGCGCGTAGAACGCCTCGTCGCCGCCGATCCGGAAATCCACCCCCGATGCCGCGATCACCTGTTCGGCGACGGGGATTACCTCGCGCTCGGGCAGCGGCGCCGGGTCGGTGGCAATCCTCGCGCGCAGTCCCTCGCACTGCGCCACGTTGAACACGGTGAAGCGCTTGAGGAACGGCACCACCCGCGCTTCCTCGCCTGCTTCCCGCGCGCGCTCGCGCTCGCTCCCGGGCGTGAACCGGTCGGCATAGACGACGCAGACGCCATGCTCACCCTTGCGGACGCAGCCACCGGCCTCCTGCGCCTGACGAAAGGTCAGCCACGCTTGTGACGGGTAACCGCCCTCGATCACCGCGCCCCACAGCAGCAGCACGTTGATCCCCGAATAGGCCCGCGCGGTCAGCGCATTGCGCGGCAGGGCGGCCCCTGCGCCGCCAGTGCGGCCCCATGGCTGAACCCATGGGATGCTCCCGCGTTCGAGCTCGGCGATGATGCGGGTCGTTACCTCGTCATAAACATTGAGACGCGCGGGCCCGTCCGGGCCGGACGCGCGGGGGTTGCGGGTCTTGCGCATGCCTATCCTCCTGCACCGCCCCAAAAAACCGACATGGCCTCCCCGCGGAAAGCGAGGGTGGGCGGCAGGAGCGAAGGAACGGGGACCGCCACAGCGGATGGCGGCACCCGACAGGGGCGAAACACAGTGAAGCACCCCGGCAGAGCCGGGGTTGCCGACGGTCGCGGCGGTTCCAGGACGAGCGCCGCCCACCCGCGCTTGACCGGGAGAGGCCAAAAAAACGCCGCCGCGCGTCAGCGTGGCGCCCTCACCTCCGGCGGCGCCAGCCGCCGCCAACAAGGACGGGTTCTCCGTGCGGAGCCTGTCTCCGTCGGCGAGCCCGCGGGCCCCTACAACGCGCCGGACTCTGGCGTAAGCTTCGCGTCGCCAGCGCACGACAATAGCCCGCTCAATTTGGGTCGGTGGCATGCCGACCCGCGCCATCTGATCGCCACCGTCAGGCCGAGACCGGACGTGAGAACGGGCTCGGTGGCGCGGCCGCAGTGCCGCGCCATAGAGAAGGGTCGCGCGGCGACCAGCCGCGCGAGGCGCGCTCCAATCCCCCACGATCCTAACCCGCCTTATTCACCAGAGCTGAGATCGAGCCGGTAAATGGCGGATATTCGTGGCTTTGGATAATGGCCCGTGGCAAAAAATGCCACAGGGCGTAATCAGATATAAACGTGATATAGCGTGATAAATTTACATTCTTCGGTGGCATGGTGAATAAGGCGGGCTAAGGGAATGGGCGAGGTTTATCCCGCTGACTTTCTTTTGACTTAATTATGTAATGTCAAATAGATGATGCGGTTAAAGAGAAAAATAACTGCCGCCATTTTGGTCCATTTATTTCGGGTGTCGCGGTATTCAAGGCGGGGTTTGGGACCCAGTCAACGTGCAGGGACTGTCAGTAGGTAGATTCCGATCCTCCTGCGCCTCGCTGCCTGAGCGTATCCTGTTTTTCCAGCTGGTCAGGCCAGGTCGGGCTCGCAGCTTCCGATTTCGGGGCGAGTGATCTTCGCGTCTCCGCTCGGCCCAGTCGATGTCGGGTTACAATTTGAAAGCGGGAGAGAAGAATGAACCGCTCGATTCTCACCCGTTCTCCCGCCGTCAGCATCTTGCCTGGCCTCGCTCCTCGCGGTCGAATCTGCGGCAAGCAAAAAGACCGAAACAAAGGAATGTGAAATGTTGTGGGATGCATCGGCAATCAGTGGCTACGCCGTTTCGGCAAGCGACGGCAAGATCGGCACCATTAGCGACCTCCTGTTCGACGACACAAACTGGCTCGTGCGCTGGCTGGTTGTCGAGACCGGCAACTGGCTGTTCGGTCGCAAGGTCCTTCTACCTTCCTCGGCGCTGGCGTCTCTCAATGCAGAGAGAAAAGAATGCTCAATCAAACTGACCATCCAGCAGATCAAGGACAGCCCTGATGTCGATACCGATCGGCCGGTGTCGCGCCAGATGGAGACGAGCGTCTACGGTCATTACGGCTACCGCCCGTATTGGAACAGCGGCTACGGCTTCACGGGCGGCATCGGCTACATGGGCGGCTATGGCTACATGGGTGGACTGGGCGGCGCGATACCGATTTCACCCGAATCGCAGCGACGCGAGGAGGAGATCGCCGATGACCACCGAAACCACGATGACGTCCATCTGCGCAGCGTCGCGGAGGTCACCAGCTATCACATCCATGCGAGCGACGGCGAGATTGGCCATGTTGAGACCTTTCTTATCGAGGATACCGATTGGGCCATCCGTTACCTCGTCATCGATACGAAGAACTGGTGGCCTGCCAAGAAAGTCCTGATCTCACCGCTTTCGATACTGGAGATCAGCTGGTCGGATAATCTGGTGAACCTCAATGTCGATCGCGAGAGGATCAAAGAAGGTCCGGCATATGATGAGTCGACAACAGTCGATCAGGCCTATGATGAAAAATTCCTGACCTATTACGGCATCAAAGTTGGTCGAAGCCTGATGCCTCACAGCGAAACTCTCTTTGGTTATGACGCGTCATTTCCGAGGATCACATACGGATGTTGATCGCGAAAAACCGCCAGATCTGCGGTCCGGCGACCGAAACCGGACCCGCGCATAAATCATCCTGGTGGACAGGAACATCATCAGACAAATAGGGGCCGAACAGTCCTTGGCACGAGGAGAAACCGTAATGCGAATCGGAATCGCTGCGGACCACGGAGGATTTGCCCTGAAAGAGGAGGTGGCAGAATCGCTACGTGGGTCTGCGCACGAGGTCGTGGACTTCGGAGCGTTTCAGCTAACCTCCGGCGACGACTACCCCGATTTCATCATTCCCTTAGCTCGGGCCGTCGCCGCGAAAGAGGTCGAGCGAGGCGTGGCGCTCTGCGGCAGCGGCGTCGGAGCGTCGATCGCCGCAAACAAGGTTTCCGGTGTGCGGGCCGGGCTCATTCATGATGTTTTTTCCGCCCACCAGGGTGTCGAAGATGACGATATGAACGTGTTATGTCTGGGCGGAAAGGTGATCGGATCTGCCCTCGCCTTGGAACTGATCGAGACTTTTTTGACGGCCCGATTCAGCAACGCTCCGCGCCACCGACGCCGCCTTACAAAGATGCAGGCACTCGAGACCGACAACATTGCACAATGAGAGATTCATGCGGGATCGCATAGTTTTCGGAGCATGAGGCGGATGAAGGCGAGCCTTGTGGTCGAACTATTGCCAGCTTCCCTTCAATCACGAATGACTCCGACCATTCAAAATTGTTCCGGGAACGGCTCTCGGAGATCGGCCGCGCGTTCGCCGTAGGTAGTATCCGATCCTACCTTGCTGACCGTTCTGCGGCGATGAGTGGCTAGTGGGCACCACCGAAAGCAGGGCCCTACTGCCATTTCGGAGATACAATCATGACTCGTCAGAATCGGACGGTCGGCGCCGCTTTTCTCGTCATCAACTCCTATTGTCGCGACGATATCCGCCGCGCCGCCACACTGAAACTCACGGGTGTAAGCTGCTTGGACGTCGGCAAGAGCGGAGGGATCTGGGGTTTGGATCGCGGATCTTGACCGATGATTGACGGCGAGGATGCCTTCGCGAGCAAATTTTTGTCTGCGCATTGCTATCAATTCGGGAGCCATGACGAAAAGGCCCGCGCCGGGCTGGGAGAGGACGCGTGAGCGATTCTCATTCCGACGCGCTAGTCGTCTTCGGCGCGACAGGTGACCTCGCGCACAAGATGATCTTTCCAGCGCTCTACGCCATGACGAAGCGTCATGCCCTTACGGTACCGATCGTCGGCGTTGCCTTGCCGAAATGGAGTCGGGCCGAGCTGCACGAACGGGTCGTCGATAGCATAACGCGGTCGGGGCGCGTGGATGACAGGCCGGCTCTCGATCGTCTTTTGTCCCTGCTGACCTATGTCAGCGGGGACTACAAGGAACCGGGGACGTTCATGGCGATAAAAAGTGCGTTGGGGACGGCTTGCCGTCCGGCCCACTACCTCGCAATTCCGCCCTCGCTCTTTGAGACGGTAATTGATGGGCTCGGCGCATCGAAGCTGGCGGAACATGCGCGCGTCATCGTCGAGAAGCCGTTCGGACGTGACCTGGCCTCTGCCCGCAAGCTCAATCAGGCGGCGCGGGCGGTATTCCCGGAGGACTCGATCTTCCGCATCGACCACTTTCTCGGGAAAGAGGCGATCATGAATATCCTGTATTTCCGCTTCGCCAATTCCTTCCTGGAGCCGATCTGGAATCGCAACTACGTCGCCAATATCCAGGTGACACTTTCTGAGGATTTCGGCATCGGGGACCGCGGCGGGTTTTACGAAACTGCTGGCTGTCTGCGCGACGTCATCCAGAACCATCTCTTCCAGATCGTTGCGTTGCTTGCCATGGAAGCGCCGGCTGGCAGGGACTTCGGCGCCGTTCACAACGAGCAAGCCAAGGTCTTTCTGGGTATGCGTGCCCTGACGCCGGACGATGTCGTGCGTGGCCAATATGCTGGTTACCGGCAGGAGCCGGATGTCGCCAAGGACTCCGATGTCGAGACATTCTGCGCGCTGCGTCTCTTCCTCGACTCGTGGCGGTGGGAAGGCGTGCCGTGGTATCTGCGCTCGGGCAAATATCTGGCCGCGACGGCGACCGAGGTCGTCGTCGAATTGAAGCCGCCGCCGCAGAGGCTTTTCGCCGATTCAGCTGCGCCCGGCCAGTCGAACCATCTGCGCTTCCGTATATCCCCCAATTCCGCCATCGCGCTGGCAGCGCGCGTAAAACGCGCCGGCAAGGAGTTTGTTGGCGACCAGCGGGAGCTCTATCTCGTCGAAGAGCAGCATGGTGCGGAATCGCCTTATGAGCGTCTTTTGGGGGATGCATTGGCGGGAGACGGCGCCCTTTTCGCCCGCGAGGATGCGGTCGAGGCCGCCTGGGCGGCAGTCGACCCGGTCCTTGAGACACACCACATGATCCACCCCTACCAGCGCGGTAGTTGGGGACCGAAAGAGGCTGACGCAATCCTGGCTGCCGGCAGCGTGTGGCACAATCCGGCCCTTGGGCAGGGATCATGATGCCTCTTCGTCGGCGATCAGGTTCACCCTCGCTGACGCCTGTATCGGCTGATCAGTGCATTGGTGGAAGCGTCGTGCGCCAGCGCCGGCTCCCGGCCGCGTTGTAGCTCGGGGATGATCCGGCTGGCCAAAGCCTTGCCCAGTTCAACGCCCCATTGGTCGAAGCTGTCGATCGCCCAGACGGCGCCCTGGGTGAAGACGCTGTGCTCGTACAGCGCCACCAAGCTGCCGAGGGTCGCCGGATCAAGTGCTTCGGCCAGGATCATATTGGTCGGCCGGTTGCCCTCGGCGACGCGAAACGGTGTCTGGTAGTCAGGTGACCCCTCTCGTTTCAGCTCGTCTTCCGTCTTGCCGAAGGCCAGCGCCTCGGCCTGCGCGAATAGATTAGCCATCAGAAGGTCGTGCTGTTCGACAAGCGGACTGAGGGGCCGGCAGAAGCCGATCATGTCGCAGGGGACTAGCTTGGTGCCCTGGTGGAGGAGTTGATAGAATGAGTGCTGGCCGTCGGTGCCCGGCTCCCCCCAGACGATCGGGCCGGTCTGATAGTCGACTACGTTCCCATCCAGATCGACGTGCTTGCCATTGCTCTCCATCTGGAGCTGCTGGAGATAGGCGGGGAACCGCGCGAGATCTGCGGCGTAGGGCATGACGCCGACTGTCTGCGCGCCGAAGAAATTGTTGTACCAGATGGTCAGAAGGCCGAGCAGCAGAGGCAGATTTCGGGCAGCAGGCGCGGTTCGGAAATGCTCGTCCATCACGTGGAAGCCGGCGAGCATGGCACGGAAATTGGCGGGCCCAACGGCGATCAACGTCGACAGCCCGATCGCGCCGTCCATCGAATAGCGGCCGCCCACCCAGTCCCAGAACCCGAATATGTTGGCAGAATCGATGCCGAACTCTGTCACGGCAGGGATATTGGTCGAGACGGCTGCAAAATGCTTCGCCACCGCCGCATCCGAGCCGAGCTGGTGCACCAGCCAAGCGCGTGCGGTTGCCGCGTTGGTCATTGTCTCCAGGGTGGTAAACGTCTTGGAGGAGACAATGAACAGCGTCTCCGCTGCGTCCAGATCATGCGTCGCCTCCGTGAAGTCTGCGCCGTCGACATTGGCAACGAAACGGAATGTCATTGCCCGGTCGCTGAAGGCGCGCAGCGCGCGATAGGCCATCTCGGGTCCCAGATACGATCCGCCGATACCGATATTAATGATGTTGCGGATGCGCTTGCCGGAATGGCCGATAAACGCGCCGCTACGCAAGCGCGTCGCGAATCCGGCCATGGCGTCCAGCACCTTGTGGACGTCCGGCACGACATCGGCACCATCGACCTCGATGCGCGTGCCGCGCGGCGCGCGCAGGGCCACGTGCAGCACGGCGCGGCGTTCCGTGGTGTTGATCTTC
>JBDTLS010000151.1:0-7259 GCA_039934655.1 Sphingobium sp. | reverse complement strand
GAGGCGCATCTGAAAACCGGACACTTCCGCGTATTCAATGATGCGAGCGCCGACATGATACTTCGCAAGCATGTGACGCGATGCGACCTGGTGTGTTCGGGCGCGAACGTCGCCAGCAGCGATGGGCGGCTGACAGGGATATCACAATGACAGAAAAATTCCGGGTCGCGCTGTCGGCCGATTTTCGCAACGCCGACGGATCGCCGACCTTCGCCGATTTCGATCTTGCGCCGCTGACGGACGATCCGCGGGTCGAAGCTGTGTTCCTGGAGTCGGAAAATCCGATCAGTGCCCGGCAACTGGAGGATTTCGACGCGCTCATCCTGTTGGCGCACCGCTTCGATCGGAACAGCGTGCCCAAAAGCGGACGGCTGGGCGTCATCGGCCGCTTCGGCGTTGGATACGACACGGTCGATGTGCATGCTTGCACCGATGCGGGTATCGCCTTGGTGATCACGCCGGAGTCGGTGCGCCGGCCGGTCGCCGTGTCCGTCATCACCCTGATGCTGGCGCTGACAGGAAAGCTGGCGATCAAGGAAAAACTGACGCGGGCGGGCGCGGTGGGCTTCGCGCAGCGTGGTGCCCATATGGGCGTCGGACTTGTCGGGCGGACTTTCGGCTCGCTGGGCGCCGGCAATATCGGTGCCGAGACTTTCCGCCTGGCCAAGCCGTTCGACATGAAGCTGATTGCGCATGACCCCTTCGCGGATGTGGCATTGATGGCCGAGATTGGAGTCGAACTCGTCGGTATTGAAGATCTGTTTCGCCGTTCCGATGTCCTCTCGGTCAGCTGTCCTCTGACGGACGCCACGAGACACATTGTCAGTGCGGAATTGTTGGCGATCATGAAGCCCACGAGTTATTTCATCAATACCGCTCGTGGGCCCGTTGTCGATCAAAAAGCACTTACGAAGGTGCTTCAGGAGCGGCGCATTGCCGGAGCAGGTCTCGATGTCTTGGAACAGGAGCCGCCTGATCCCGACGATCCCATACTTGCGTTGGATAACGTCATTCTGACGCCTCACGCACTGTGTTGGACCGATCAATGCTTCGCCCAAATGGGAGCGTTCGATATTCAGGCGGTCCTCGAATATTGCGACGGCCGCGCCCCATCTGGAGCGATCGTCAATAAATCGGTTCTAGGTAGCCAGGCTTGGCAGGATCGCATTGCCGCACTACGCGACCGATTGAGAACCAATGCCTGAAATGACATCGGCCAGGAGCTTTTGTCGAGTTGAGCGGTAATTTTGAGGGCAAAATGCGAAGTCTTGGGCTTGACCGGTATTCCCTTTACTTGATCGCGGTAGCTTTGGCGGGCTGGTCACTCGCATCTTACGATGTGAACCTTCTCGTACTGGCACTTCCCGCGATATCCAAAGACCTGCATATCAGCCAGGCGGGCCTTGGATTTTTGGGCCTATGCGTATTCGGCGCGCAATTCTGTATCACACTTTTTGCAGGCTATGGCATGGACACCATCGGTCGCCGCCGAATGTGGATGCTTTGCTTGGCAGGGTCCGCGATTTTCACGGGGCTGACCTATTTTGTGAATGAATTTTGGCAGCTCTGTTTGGTCAGGGCGTTGGCAACAGGTTTTGCGTATTCCGAGGCAGCGGTATCCATCACCATCGTCAGCGAACAGATGCCTGCTCATAGGCGTGGCTTCCTATATTCGATTGTTCAGGGCGGGTGGCCTCTGGGGGTCTTTCTTGCGTCTGCTGTCTACCTGTCGTTTGGGCAATGGGGGTGGCGCTTCGTTTTTTTGCTGGGCGTCCTTCCGCTGGCCGTTGTCATGCTTGGGCGCGTGTTCATTCGCGAGTCCGAACGTTTTTCTCATCTTCAAGAAGTGCGCGATGCGCACCGTTCCGGCGACAAAACGCGCCTGGATGCACTTCTCGAGCACCATGCGGTAGCAGTGGAAGAACTTGACCGCGTTACCATCGGGCAACTTTTCAGCAATTCCGGAAGCGTGCGCCGCCAGCTTGTCCTGCTTTCAATCATCTGGGTTTTTTATGGCGCCGCAATTGTCCCGACGAATTTCTATATCACTTACTGGTTGATCAACTTCAAATCATTCAGCCCCGATCAGGCGAGCAAGTTGCTCCTGGTCTGCGGCGGTATAGGATACATTTTTTATCTCCTGGGCGGCTTGCTTGGTGAACGATTCGGGCGGCGGGCCGTCTTGATCGGAACCGGAATATTGGTTGCTCCGCTAAGCTTGGCTTTTCTATACGCCCATTCTATTTGGGCGGTGTCCGCGGTGTATTTTTTCCTTTATCAAGCCACGAATGGCACCTGGTCCGGGGCAGGCTATGCCTATCAGGGCGAAAGCTTTCCCACGCGGATTCGAGGCACGGCGGTGGGCTTTCTCTCCGCCGTGCAAATCGTGGGTTTCGTGATCGGAACCTTGTTGTGGACTGTACTAAGCGCAACCTCCACGCCCGACTTCCTTTGGCTGGTCGTCGCTGTGATCCTCCCGTTGGGACTGTGGGCAACATTTTTCCTGCGAAAGATCTCGCCAGGCCAGGAACTGGAGCAAATCAGTCAGTAGCGATCATTTTTTCGGATGGTTTTGCCATCGGGGCGCCGCCGCGAGCTGCTCGCAATTCACAAGCGGCTGCGGCGGCAGTTGGTACATCTGTTGGTATTTGCTGTCGGCACCTTTGTAAGGGTCTGAAAAGTTGCGCGTTTCGGGCAACCGTGGGTTATGGCGGCCCACCGCCGCAGCGCGAATAATTGTTGGTATTTGTGTTGGCATTACTCCGCGATTATTGAAAATTCCTGCCAGTTTTTGCGGCTCGAATGACCTGATGGGTCCTGACTAAGCACCCACACTGTGGTCGAATGCCCGTCTAGCGTACGCGATGGCGAATGACCGCTTTTGACCCAAAGCGGACATTCCTAGCTCAGCCGCTTTATCTGACAAACTGTCAACCGCCTGTCTGGCAATCCCTCGCTGGGATGCTACACATTGGCTTAGCCGCCCCTCTCAGATGCACCGGAAGCGCTTAGCCGACGGTAAGGAGGAAATAAGCATGCTTCGCAGGTTAGCGCTGGCGTTTTCGCTAATAACGGCGTCCGCACAATTTCATTCCGCTGTAGCGGAACCTTTCCACGAAGAAGCATTCGTGCCTATCGGCGGTGCCCAACAGTGGATCACCATTCACAGCGCCAATATTCAGAATCCAGTGTTGCTTGTGCTGCACGGTGGACCAGGTGATGCGATAAGCCCATACGCGGAAAGCTTGTTCGCGGGCTGGGACAGGGATTTTACGCTGGTCCAGTGGGATCAGCGAGGCGCGGGACGCACGTACGGGAAAAGCAGGCCTTCGCCTGAATCTACCATTTCCGTGGAGCGTATGACTAAGGATGGAATCGAGGTCGCGCAGTACCTGACCCAACACCTCGGCAAGAGGAAGATTATCCTCATCGGCGGTTCATGGGGTTCAGTGCTTGGCTTTCACATGATTCATGAGAGGCCGGACCTCTTTCACGCGTTCGTCGGCCAGTCAATATTAGTCAACTTCCGAAATGACCTGTCCGCCAGTTACGATCGTGTGCGCGAGATGGCTGGAGCTGCCAACGACCAGACGACAGTCACAGCGCTGGAATCCATTGGTCCCCCGCCATGGAAAACGCTCTTTCCCCAATGGCGGATATATCGCAAAGCACTGATGGCCTACCAAGCAAAGCTCGCGAAAGCACCCAAGGTAGCAATGCAAATCCGTCAGGACTACGCCGGTCCGGCAGAACGCAAGCAGTATTCAGAAGCTGAAGAATTTTCCATGTTCAATTTTTGGAGCGGACGCCAGCCGACGTCTAAGGCCGATCTCGAGAGCCTCACGCTATCTGGGCCGCTCTCCTTAGTTGATCTTCCAGCACTGGCGACGGAGTTCAAGATTCCGATCTATCTATTCGAGGGCGAGCACGATCTAACCGCTCCCCCATCGTTGGTAAAAGCCTATTTTGAGACCATCAAAGCGCCGCGAAAGGAGTTTTATCTCGTCCCAGGAAACGGTCATGAACCAAGTCAGACCATGATGGAACTCACGCACAAGGTTCTTCTTGAGCAGGTCAAGCCGCTGACCAAGTAATAACTGCTCCCCGGGTGTTATGAGTTGGCAATGTCCGCTTTTGGCGCAAAGCAGACATTGGGCCGACCGAGGGCTAACGACCGCTTTTGACCCAAAGCGGACGTTAATCTGAGAGGAGCATTGCCTTGACAGTTTCTCAATCTCTCGGCCAACCTCTTCGCGGAGCAAGAGCCGCGCGATGACCATCACTATCACCGCCTTTGAACGATCGCCCGATGGCGGCAAGGGATTGGCGCGCGACACGCGGGTGCGCTGGGCGCTGAAAGAAACGGGCCAACCCTACGTTGTCCGCCTGGTTTCGTTCCAGGCGATGAAAGAGCCCGCCCACCTGGCGCTGCACCCCTTCGGGCAGATCCCCACCTATGAGGAAGGCAAACTCGTCCTGTTCGAGACTGGCGCCATCATCCTGCATATCGCCCAGCACCATGCCGGCCTGCTGCCGAACGATGCCCAGGCGCGGGCTCGCGCAGTCACCTGGATGTTCGCCGCACTCAACACGGTGGAGCCGCCGATCCTGGACCTGTCGACGGCTCGGCTTTTCGAGCGCGACAAGCCCTGGGCTGCTGAGCGCCTACCCCTGGTCGTGGATCGGGTGCGCGACCGGCTGAAGCCGCTTTCCGCGCGCCTGGGCGAAGCCGACTGGCTGGATGGCGACTTCAGCGCCGGTGACCTGATGATGGCGTCGGTGCTGCTCAGGCTGCGGGCTTCCGGAATCCTGAACGAATTTGCGAACCTATCTGCCTATGTCGCCCGGGGCGAAGCGCGGCCCGCCTACCAGCGGGCCTTCGCCGCGCAACTGGCAATCAACGCCGGCGCGGCCGACTAATTCAGATCTAACTGAGCTCGAAGTCGTCATCCTAGGTTTCTTCAAATTTGGGCTCCAATCACTAGCGGCGTCTGAATGACCGCTTTTGGCGCAAAGCAGACATTGAGCTGATCGGGAGCGAATGACCGCTTTTGACCCAAAGCGGATATTCGGCAAGCTCTACCTTCATACGCCCGCAAGCGCATCCATCGCCGCGCGGAAGCGGGTCAAGGGACGGGAAACGACGCAGGGGTTGGTCGTCGACACCCGGCAACTGACAAATTCTCAATGGATTGACCTGATTGATGCGGCCGGAATCCGGCGAACTTCACGCCGGCCCAAATCGGGACAAGTGCACCGATCCGCGTAACACAGTGTCAAGATAACCACGCTTAATCTGCATCGCCCTCGAAAGGTTATGCGATGCGCGCGGTCTTTGTCATATTGATGCTACTGCTGTCTCCGGCCCTCGCGAAAGTACCGTCCGACGAAGACGCTGGGATCCATAACAAGGCACTCGCGCTTTTGTACACGCGGGATTTTGCCGGCCTGAATACCCTGGCCCAGGATTATCGCGTCACGGACGCGAAGACCGCCGCGGGTGTTCCCAAGCTGGCGCTATTCTACAGCGCGTTCGATGGCATCGCGCTGAACGGCGCTGGCAGGCCGGCTTTGCTCAAATCGTTCGAAACCTGGCAGAAGGCCAACCCTTCGCGCACCTCGGTCATCGCCTTGGCGCGGCTGCAGTTGCGCTATGCCTGGCAACTGCATGGGCCAAAGACGCCGGCGCCGCCCGACGCTCAAAAGAAATTCGCCAAATATGTGCAGGTCGCCCATCAGCTGCTGGAAGCCAACAAGCCTTATGGCGGCACGGATCCGCACTGGCAGTGGGTGATGGCGCTTGTGCTCCAGGCCGAGCAGCCCGGTGCGCTCGCTCCAAGTGAACCATTGACGATGGGACAGGTGACGACCGACGACAGCGACGAGCAAAGTGCGGAAGCTTCGATCAAGTTTCAGGCTAGCCTTCTGTTCGAGAAAGGCGATTTCAAAGGATTGAACATCCTGGCGGAATTTAACCGCACCCACGATGCGCGCACCCCGGCGGGACTGAACCGGCTGGATTACTTCTATCGCGGGCTGGACGAGTATGCGCAGGTGAAGACCCCGTCGCTCACCAGCAAGCCCAATCAAGCAGCGTGGAAGCAGGTGCTGGATCGCGCCCAGGCCTGGATCGACCAAGCGCCTTCGCCGGCCGCCTATGTCGCGATGGCCGGGCTACGCACATCGTATGCAGGGGCATGGCGCGGCACTGGCTATGCCCACACCATCCCGCCGGAAAACATCAAGCCTTTTCATGCGAATTTGAAACTCGCTCATGATGTTTTGTCGAAAAGCAAGGCACAAGCCAGCAAGGATCCGGAATGGTATGTTCGCATGATAGTTCTGATCCTCGTCGGCGCAGTACCCGACAACGAGGCGCAGACGATCCTGACGGAAGGCTTCAAACGTTATCCCACCTATTATCCGCTCTACGCGGCAATGGCGTACAACTTGACACCCCAATGGGGCGGCTCATGGCAGGCGGTGGAGGACTTTGCCACCTATGCAGCCAAGATCACGCAAGGTGAGCTCGGTATGGTAATCTATGCGCGCATCTATCAGCGTGTGGACTGTTTTTGCGAAGAAATGACCGGTAGCAAACGGGATTGGCCGAAGATGAGGCAGGGCTTGAAGGATATTGTTGCTCGCTTCCCCGTGAATTGGAACTACAACCGTGCCGCTTACTACGCCTGCCAGGCGCAGGACCGGCAAGCGGCTCGTCAGGCACTGGCGAAGATCACCGCGCCGCGCGCCGAGGCCTGGGGTGGTGACACGCGGCTGCTTCCGTTGTGCAGGAGCTGGGCGGTATCCACCGGCTGACTTGATTTTGCGGGTGGGCCAATCCGGAACCGCGAGGACCTGGAGCGCGATGACAATGGGTGCGAGCCTTAAGGCCGGGCGATAAGACGATGCTGCAACCTCACGTGACCCCCTTACTGTTGTTGCTCGTTGCTGCTACTCACGTCGCCTGCGTTATAGCGGCTTGCCGGCTGTTTATTGTTCCAGTTTCGCAGTTTCCGGAATGGCAGGTCGTCCGTCCGGCGGGAGCGCATTGGTTCGGTTTGTTCGGTAGTTGGGGGATTTCAGCGATCGTCACCTGGGTCTGGCTGTTCGTCGGTTCAGACCGCTTAGACGCCGACCAGCAGATGTTCACGGCGTTGTTGCTGATCCTTGGCTTCGGCGCTGGCGCGGCGTGGAGCGCAATCTACATCGCTCAACTGCGGCGGGCCGCTATCCGGTGGCGTGGGGACGAGACCTGC
>JBDTLS010000150.1:0-7305 GCA_039934655.1 Sphingobium sp. | reverse complement strand
TCCCGCAAGCGGTAGCCTTCGCGATGATACGGAAGATAGCAAGAGGGGGCGTGTGGGCCGCGTGCTGCGGTCCGCATATCAAAACATGGTCGAAGAGGCTGTTCCTGATGAAATGCTCGATCTGTTGAACCGGCTGACGTGAACAGTATGGGCCAAGTTTAAGTCCCCTGATGATGAATTATAGGACTTTTTCTGTGCCTTTCTTACCTCCTGTGCCCTTATGGATAAGAGGTACAGCAGCCCGGATGTTCTTCATCCTGGCGATTGCGCTGCTGCCCCTAGCAGTGATCGCATTGGTTGCAACGCTTAAGTCGATCAACACGGCAGAAGTGCAGAAGCAGCAATTATTGACGGCCGCCGTAGAACAGAGCGCCGGCAAGTTGCAGGCGCAAATCACGGCCATTAAAACCGCTCAAAGCCTCACGGTAAATTCAATAGCGCACAACATTACTATAGGAGATATTTGCGGCCGGATGCAGATTTTCGTTCGGGGTGGGGAGGATGCAAAGGACGTCCATTTTATTGTGGTGGAGCGAAGCGGCAAAATCATATGTCCGGCCACCGATGCCAGCCAATTGCGCACTGCAGATGCGCTCGCTCTGCGGGGTAAAAGTGATGCGCAGATATTTCCCACTGTTGGCGGCATTTTGATCCGATCGGCCAGCGATGATGGCCGGGTGATTGCCGCGACGTTATATGGCGCAAGCTATCTCGATCGCCTTAACGGTGTGCGCAAGGCAGATGGGCGACGCGCAGTCTGGTATGAGCAGAATGGCGACACCATTCGCGTGGGAGACACCATTAGGTACACTGCCCGTAAAAACATCAGTCGAGCTTCCGCCGCCGTTGGAGAGACGGGCATTCGCATGACGATAGCTGTCGATGATCCGCCAGCAAGTCTGGCACGGTCGTTATCGCTGCTCTTGCCATTACTCATGTCGGTGGCGGCGGCGTTCCTTGGCTGGTTGGTCGTGCGGTGGTTATTGATAAACCCGTTGGTTGCCTTGCAACGCGTGGTAGCCACCTATCAACCGGGAACTGTCATCGAGCCTCCGCGGGACATTCGCAGCGCATCGGGCGAAATCGCCGAACTCGGGAAAGCATTTCAGGACATGAGCCAACATGTCGCCGATCATGAAGAAGAGATGGGTGCGGCCCTCCAACGGCAAATGAAATTGACCCGCGAAGTGCACCACCGCGTAAAGAACAACGTACAGATCATGTCGAGCCTGATCAGCCTGCGCGCGCGCGCGACGGACCAGGCGGACGCTCGCGCTGCATATGCTTCCATCCAGCGCAGGGTCGATGCGCTGGCCGTGGTGCAGCGCAATCATTACGCCGAGCTGGAGGAGAATTTCGGTGTCAGCGCGTGCCCCCTCATCAGCGAAATCGCCGCAAGCCTGCGTGCATCGGTGCCGGAAAGCCGCCCTCCCATTGCCATTCTGGTCGATTGCGATCCCGTCAATATGGATCAGGACGTCGCGGCTCCCGTTGCATTTCTGATAGCGGAGTTGGCGGACATCGCCATTGCATCGCACAGCGCGTCGCAGTTGCGTATCGCCTTGATTGCCGAGCCAGAACCCGCCCGGCAGGCGCGGCTGTCGATTACCTCCGATGCGTTTGATGACGAAAATACGGCGCCTAGCAATGCAACCCATCTGTATCAGCGCATACTTACCGGCCTGTCGCGTCAGTTGCGACAACCGCTGACCTATGATGCGGAGGCGCACGAATATAGCATCATGCTTCAGATATTGCGTGATCCGTCAGAGACTTTTGCGTAGGTAACGGGCGCGAAACGCCGACGCAAAGGCAGTGAAATTGCCGTGCGCTATCGCATCGCGAATGGTCTGCATCAGGCTTTGGTAAAACCAGATGTTATGCTCGGTCATCAGCATGGCACCCAAAATCTCTTTGGATTTGACGAGATGATGGAGATAGGCGCGGCTCCACCCCGTGCAGGCGGGGCAAGCACAACCGCTATCCAGCGGGGCCAGATCTTCCGTGAAACGCGCGTTGCGAATGTTAAGCGGGCCGTCCCATGTAAACGCCTGCCCGTTACGCCCCGATCGCGTCGGTAGCACGCAATCGAACATGTCGATCCCGCGTTCCACCGCGCCAACAATGTCATCCGGTTTTCCCACCCCCATCAGGTAGCGGGGTTTGTCCAAGGGTAGCTGATCCGGTGCAAAATCCAGCGTTGCGAACATCGCTTCCTGTCCTTCGCCTACGGCCAGCCCGCCGATGGCATAACCATCGAAGCCGATCTCGATCAGCTTTTGCGCAGATATGGCGCGCAGGTCGCGATCCAGCGATCCCTGCTGAATTCCGAACAGCGCCGCTCGGTCGGCGTGATCGGTGCTCGCGTCAAACCCATGTCGTGAGCGCAATGCCCAGCGCATCGAACGCTCCATCGAACGCGCCGCTTCATCACGGGTCGCGCCATTTTTGGTGCATTCGTCGAACGCCATGACGATATCGCTGCCGAGCAGACGCTGGATCTCCATCGAGCGTTCCGGCGTAAGGTTATGGCGCGACCCGTCAATATGACTGGCAAAGGCAACGCCTTCCTCACTGATTTTGGCGAGCGCGCTCAGGCTCATGACCTGATAGCCGCCACTGTCGGTCAATATGGGGCGCTCCCACCCCATAAACCGGTGCAATCCACCGACTCGATCGATAAGTTCCGCGCTGGGGCGCAACATCAGGTGATAGGTATTGCCCAATAATATGTCCGCACCGCTGGCACGCACCTCTTGAGGGCGCATGGCCTTGACGGTGGCCGCAGTACCGACGGGCATGAAGGCGGGCGTGCGAATGTCACCGCGCTGCATGGCGATGGTCCCGGTGCGGGCTTTGCCGTCGGTCGCAGTGATAGAGAAGGAAAAGCGGGGGCGGGTCATGGCGCCGCCCTTAACCGATCATCGCGCAAAGTGGGACTCACATTTTACAAGCGTTTGTACCGGATACAACTAATGAAAAATGCTATGGCCTGTCTGCCGGACAAAGGATAGGGCGAGCTTGGTAATGGTTCGGATTCGAAAGGCAGGATGTTGGAAGCGATCGGGATAATCGGTGCAGGCCAAATGGGCGCGGGCATCGCGCAGGTTTCGGCGCAGGCGGGATATAAGGTTTTCCTGTCGGATGTGGATTTATCGCGCGCGCAAGCGGGTAAGGATGGCATCGCGAAGCAGATCAACCGGCTTGTCGCGAAGGAAAAGATCGCCGCCGCCGATGCTGCCGCTATATTGGCCCGGATTGAACCTGTGGGCGAATATGCGCCAATGGCTGATGCGGCCCTCATCATCGAGGCGGCAACTGAACGCGAAGAAATCAAACACAAGATTTTTGAGGCCGCGGGAAAAATATTGGCGAGCGATGCGGTACTGGCGTCCAACACCTCGTCGATTTCGATCACACGGCTCGCCCGCTCGGCACCAGACGCCAGCCGGTTTATCGGGATGCATTTTTTCAATCCCGTCCCGTTGATGCCGTTGCTGGAGATTATACGGGGCATCGCGACGAGCGAGGCTACGTCCCAGCGCGCACAGGATTTCGGCAAGAAAATCGGGAAGCAGACGATCGTGGCCGCCGACAGCCCCGGCTTTGTCGTCAATCGCATCTTGCTGCCATTGCTCAACGAGGCATTTTTTGCGGTCGGGGAACGTCTGGCGTCGATCCCGGATATCGACGCGGGTATCAAGCTGGGGCTGGGGCATCCGATGGGTCCGTTGACGCTGGCGGATATGATCGGTCTTGATACTTGCCTGGAAATTCTGCGCGTGTTTCAACAGGACACTGGCGACCAGAAATATCGCGCTGCGCCGATATTGCTCAAGTTTGTCGAGGCCGGTTGGTATGGCCGCAAGACGGGCAAAGGCTTTTACGATTACAGCGGGCCGGAGCCGGTGCCGAGCTTTTAGGAGCAGCGCGCGCGACTTGCGAGGGCAGGGGATGTCGTTTATGGGCCGGCACCTGTAAAGGACGCCCGATGAACGACAAACACGCCCCCGATCCCGCATTGCTTGCCAAAGCCGAGACGTTGACCGAGGCGCTGCCTTATATGCAGTTGCACGCCGGGCGCACGTTCGTTGTGAAATACGGCGGGCACGCGATGGGCGACCCCGAACTCGCGCGCGATTTTGCCGAAGACGTTGTGCTGATGAAGGCGGTCGGGATCAATGTCGTGGTCGTCCACGGTGGCGGGCCGCAGATCGGCGCGATGCTCAAGCAACTGGGCGTCGAATCGCGCTTTGTCGATGGGCTGCGGGTAACCGATGCGGAAACCGCCAAGGTCGCCGAGATGGTCCTGTCCGGCGCGATCAACAAGGAGCTGGTCAACTGGATCGCGCAGGCGGGCGGACGCGCGGTCGGCATATCCGGCAAGGACGGCGGCTTTGTGAAGGCCACCAAGGTGCAGCGTACTCGCAAAGACCCGGACAGCAACATCGAGCAGGTTATCGATCTGGGGTTCGTTGGTGAACCCTCGCATGTCGATCGCAGATTGCTCGATACCATCAGCGCGAGTGGCATGATCCCCGTGATCGCGCCGATTGCGGTTGGTCCGAATAACGAAACCTATAACATCAACGCCGATACGATGGCGGGCGCTGTCGCGGCAGCATTGGGCGCGGCGCGTCTATTCCTGCTCACCGATGTTGCCGGGGTACTCGACAAGCAGGGCGAACTGCTGACCGACCTCAACCCCACGCGCGTGATGGAATTGCAAGGCGACGGTACGATTTCCGGCGGCATGATCCCGAAGCTCGAAACCTGCCTTTCGGCTGTGCAGGGCGGGGTGGAGGCCGCGGTCATCCTCGATGGCCGGGTGCCCCATGCGATGCTGCTCGAAATATTCACCAAGCGCGGCGCGGGCACGCTGGTGCGAGCCTGAATAAACCGACCGTTAACCGCGAGTGCTTGTGTTCCCCACGGCAGCTAGGCTAGGGAGCACATCAAGCTGCGGGCGCGACAGTCCGCCATCATTTGTGGAGTATCCATGGCCTACGCCCTGATCCAGATCATTCTCATTTTGCTCAATGTGTTGTGGTGGATCATCATCGTGCAGGCGATTATGAGCTGGCTGATCGCGTTCAACGTCATCAATACCCACAATGATTTTGTACGGTCGATCATGATTGCGCTCGATCGGCTTACCGCGCCGCTCTATCGGCCCATTCGCAGGATCATGCCGGATTTGGGCGCGCTTGATCTGTCGCCAATGGTGGTATTGCTCGCTATAATCATTATTCAACAGGCGATTATGCCACCGCTGGCTCAGGCGATATTATAGGCAGGTTATGACAACAGCCCGATTGATTGACGGCAAGGCCTTTGCGGCAAACCTGCGCGAAACCGTGGCGGAGGCGGTCGTGGACTTCGTCGCGGCGACGGCCCGCAAGCCGGGACTGGCGGTCGTGCTGGTCGGCGAAGACCCGGCCAGCTCGGTCTATGTCCGCAACAAGGGCAAGATGACGATCGCTGTCGGAATGGAAAGCCTTGAATTCAAGCGCCCGGCCAGCATAGCGCAGGACGATCTGCTCGCGCTGATTGAGGAACTGAACGCGGATGGGCGCGTCGATGGCATCCTCGTGCAATTGCCGCTGCCCGGGCATATCGATGAACAGGCGGTGATTGCCACCATTGATCCTGCCAAAGATGTCGATGGGTTTCACGTCGCCAATGCCGGGCGGCTGGCTGTCGGTCTGCCTGCGCTGGTGCCTTGCACACCGCTGGGCTGCCTGATGCTGCTCAAGGACGAGCTGGGCGATCTGTCGGGGCTGGAAGCGGTGGTCATCGGCCGGTCCAACATCGTCGGCAAGCCGATGGCGCAGTTGCTGCTGGGCGAAAGCTGCACAGTCACGATAGCGCACAGTCGTACCAAGGACATCGCGTCGGTGGTGCATCGCGCCGATATTGTTGTCGCAGCGGTAGGTCGCCCGGAAATGGTCAAGGGCGACTGGATCAAACCCGGCGCGACAGTGATCGACGTTGGCATCAATCGCGTTCCGGGCGAAGAAGAAGGTACGACCAAAATTGTCGGCGATGTCGCTACGGCCGAAGCGCTCAGTCATGTGCGCGCGATAACGCCTGTTCCGGGCGGTGTCGGGCCAATGACGATTGCCGTGCTGCTGCGCAATACACTGGTGGCGGCCTGCGCGCGTGAAGGGCTGCCCGCGCCGCGCGATCTGTGACAGGCTAAACCCGCGTCAGCTTCGCTGCCCAGGCATATCCCCGCCACAGCGATGTGAACTCCAGTCGCAGCGATTTTCGCTCCGCCAGATCCTGCAATACCGGCGCAAGCGCCGTGCGGGGCGCCACATGGAAATGACGCAGCCACGCGAATAGAAACCCGCGGAATGGCACTGGCAGGTGCTCCTGCTGGCCAAATCCACGATAGGCAGTGATCCGGTCGACGCAAGCATTTGGATCGCTTCCTCCAGCGCCATCTCCCATTCCGGAATCATCGAAAGCGTATAGGACAGGAAGATACGCTCAAACCTTCGCGACCCTCCCAATAGCGGCGCGTCACATCGTCAAGGTGCGGACGAACATGCGCGGCATAAGCGGCGATATTTTCCTTCTGTCCGGATAGTGCAAAGAAGCGCCGGAAATCGCTGTAGTTGGGAAGATGCCGCGCCGCAGCCAGCTTGAGCCGCCCCAGCCGACGTGCGCGGTGTTGAGGTCGACAGCATCGAGCGAGCGCGGTCCGGCGGTCAGATAGGACAGCATGTTACAGCCTCCGCTGGCGATTGTGACGATATCACTGTCCGGGCCGATTTCCATCGCCTCCATGTTGAGCAGCGGATCTTCCCAGATTTGCGCATACACGAGGCCACGGAAGGCAAAGGCAAAGGCGCGTTCCAGCAGGCCTTTCGCGCTCATTTGTTCATTCTGATATACGGCATCGCCGACGGCCCGTGCGGTGGTGCTTGGCATCTGGTTTGCTTGGCTCATGGAGGCATCCTCTCCCGCTGGGGCGCGATCAATCCGCACCAATCGCGGGTTCGCTACGCTGCAGCGATGACCGGTTGATGAACATTTCATGTCAGTTATGTGAGCAAACCACATTGGAAGAACGCACCGAAATCTGCCCCAAACGAGAAAGCGTTCAGCGTTTCATTTCCGGCTTATTAACTCCGGTTCCCTATGGCTGATGCTATGGAATCGGAAAAACGCCCGTCCCGCCGTCTGGTGGAACTGGATGCCCTGCGCGGTATCGGAGCGATTGCTGTGGTCCTGTATCATTTCACCACCCGTTTCCCGGTTGTGTTTCCCCAGGCCGACCATGTGCCCATCATATTT
>JBDTLS010000149.1:0-7357 GCA_039934655.1 Sphingobium sp. | reverse complement strand
ACGCCGCCCTGAACGATCGTCTTGCCGCCGATGCCGCCGATCGCCGCGCCCATGAACTGCGCCGGCGCCGGTGGGACAGGTGGTGGAACGGTGCGCTCGCCGGTTTCGCCCTGCTGGTGCCTGTTGCGCTGGGTTACGGCTATCACCTGGGTAACGGGGCAGGCGAGGCGTCGGGCTATGCCCGCGCCCGCGACGAGGTTGCCGCCGCGAGCTGGGCGAACACCGTCAACGGTAAGCTGGCCCGCCAGCTCGATCAGGCCAGCGAACAGACAATTCCCGCCATCGCCGCCTGCCCTAAGGATCACGGCTGGAAGCGGGAGAAGCGCGACGGGGCCTACTGGTGCTTCGGCGCGAACCCCGACGCCAAGACCTATAGCGGGTGGCTGCTGCCATGAGCCTCGATGATCGCACCCACACCTGGCAACTCGTCATGACCGGCCATGATCTTCGGCACGTCACGCTCGACACCCAGGCTGACATGGCGCGGCTGCTCGACCTCAATCCCTCGATTTCGCACCTGACACTCGAAATCGGCGACGATCGCGTTCACGTCGCCCGCGACTGGCCCAGCGACCAGTACCAGGAGGCCGATCGTCTGATCGATCGTATCGCCGCCTCGGGCGTGTCCGCGATCGTCGTTCACGATGGCAACGGGAAACCCCCTCGCCGCGTGACGCCCGACGAATGATCGCGCACCGCCCTCGCCCCGACTCCTTCCTCGCCAAGCCAGCGGCCGATAGGCCGCCTCTGTGACGGCGTAGCCGGCACGCATCATTAGCGCATCGGCCGAAGGCCGATTCCGCACGTTATTCCGCTACCGTTGCCTCGTGCGCGCCCGCGATGATTCTAGATTCTCTATGATTCTATGATTCAGGGATCCCAAGCTGTTGATTTATCGAGAGTAAACAGCCCCACCTACGATGAATGGGGTGCGCAGTTACGACAAATGGGGTGCCCACCTACGACAAATGGGGTGCCCAGATACGACAGATCGGGTGCTTCATGAGGAATGGGGTTTCTATGCGATCTATGACACTGGTGTTGATCTTATGTCGTAACTGACTAAGCTCATGCCGTGCCCGACGACGTTCCCATCGGCCGCACTATGAAAGCGGCTTCCACGATCTCGGTTCGTGACGGTCATGCTATCGTCAAAGCCGGCGAGTTCATCGAAGCACGGTTCGGTGCGGGTACATCGCCCTCCCTCGCAGCCCGCAAAACCCTGGCTCTTCTGATCGCCAAAGCTGCCGGCGAAGCCTGGCGGCCGGGATCGCATGTCATCGCCAAGCGCGAGCTGCGGGGCACCCACAATGCCAACGATCGGATTCAAGACACGCTCGACGAGTTGATGGATGTGAAATTCCAGATGCCTTCGACCTCGGCCCAAGGGCGCGCCGCAACCCTCACCGCCGCCCTGCTCGCTTGGACGCTTAACGAACATGCGGAGGATGGCCGGGCTACCGTCGAGTGGGAGTTCACGGCCCCGGCTAGGGCTATCCTGCAAGGAAGCGATTATTACGCTCGCCTCAACCGGGCGGCTCTGCTCGCCTTCCGGTCAAAATATGCGATCACCCTCTATGAGATGGGCTGCCTGCTGGCTGGACGCCGCAATCCAACCTGGTCTGGGACGGTTGATGAGTTACGGGAGCGGCTGGGGGCACCGTCCAATTCGATGCCGAACTTCTCCGATTTTCGCCGTCTGGTGCTGACACCCGGAAAAGCCGAAATCGATCAACTCGCCGCCTTCACGATGGACTGGGTAGAACGACGTGGAGCCAGAGGAAAAATCACGCACGTCACCATCACCTTTGATCCCAAGGATGATGACGCCACCAACGCTGCGGCTGATGAGGCAGAGCGCCATAGTACGGGACGTCGATCGCGGCGTGAGGGCACTGCTGAGACCATTGTCGATGCCGCCAGCCTCATCGCTGTAGCAGCAACGCGAATGTCGGTTTCCGATACGCTCCGCTGGCCTGCCGACGACCGCGTGGACGAATTCAAAACCCCAGAACTCTATGCGATCGGCCGGACCTTGGGTGGCGGTCATGCGGTTCAGCGGCTCGCCGACCAGTATGTCA
This sequence comes from Sphingobium sp., assembly GCA_039934655.1. GTDB lineage: Bacteria > Pseudomonadota > Alphaproteobacteria > Sphingomonadales > Sphingomonadaceae > Sphingobium. Next base: position 5,276 of record JBDTLS010000149.1, on the reverse strand, counting down.
AAGTCCTCAAGGATCGCCGTCGCCAACTTGTCGGGGATGCCCTAAAAGCGGACTGGACGAAATGGGTTACGGGGTGTTCCGCTAAGTGGGGCCGAGCCTGATCCATTTCCAATGATGCCCGTTCCTGCTAACCGTTAGCTGACAGCAGTTTGAAACGATACGTAACAGGATACTAGACCGATGGCTTACACCTTGGGCGAGGCTGCTAAGGCCACCGGCATCAGTAAGGCGTCTATCTCGCGAGCAATCAACAGTGGTCGAATATCAGCCATAAAAAACGAGAGTGGGTCATTCTCGATTGAACCTGTTGAGCTGCACCGGGTCTACCCCCCAAAGTCCTCTGCACCAGTTAGCGGCGTACCATCTGAAACGCTACGCAACACCGGGGGTGATGCAGGTAACACCTCTGATTCCAACGTGTTACAAGCACGCCTTGATGCCGCTTTGGAACAGTTACGCGACCGGGACGGCACTATTGACGATCTGCGGCACCGCCTTGACCGCTCAGACGAGGAACGCCGGGAGGCACAGGCCCGAGTGATCGGCTTACTGGCTGGGCCGGGACCAACGGAGTCCAAGCGAGGGTTTTTCGGTCGCCTGTTCGGCCGACCCGATGAGTGACCCCCGCTATCGTCTGGCAAGCCGGGATATCGTTGCCTGATCCACGTCGAACAACGCCGCGACGGTGCGTTGCGTGTCGCCGGCTGCAAGCCGCTGTAGCGCCTCGGCCTGCTGGTGAGGGGTGAGGGCCGCACGTCGGCCGAACTTCACGCCCCGGGCCTTGGCCTGGACCCTGCCGGCCGCGGTGCGCTCGGTAATACGATGGCGCTCATAGCTCGCTGCAACCCCCAGCACGGCAATGATGACCTCGGCGAACTGCGAGGTGGTATCCACCATCGGCTCCGCGATCGAGCGGAAGCCTGCACCGGCCTCCTTCACTGCATAGAGGATGTTCAGCAGGTCACGGGTGTTGCGGGCCAGGCGATCGGTGGACGTCACCATCAACACGTCGCCGGCATCGAGCGCGCCGATCGCGCGCTTGAGCTGGGGCCGCTCGGCCGTCCCGCCACTGATCTTCTCGCGATAGATCTTGGTGCAGCCGGCCGCGTCGAGCTGGGCGAGCTGCTGCGCCAGATCCTGCCCGTTGGATGAGACGCGCGCATAGCCGTAAATCATGCTCCGATTGTGCATCGGATTTATGCATCACGGAAGTGCCCGAATTTCCGCCATTTTCTGATTGATGCAAAACCTTTGATTTTTGCATCGCTGTCGCGGAATAATGATGCTTATGACGTTTGGATTCTCGACGCTGATAGACCTCCTGAGCTGGACGATCGTTGCCCTGCTCGGCCTCAAGGTCGCGGCTACAGTAATCCTGTTACGCCGTGATAAGCGAACCTGGTTTCGTCATCGTTGGAGTGCGGCGCTCTGGTGGTCGACCAAGGTCACGCCGCTACTTGCCGTGCCGGCCATGATTGCGGTTGCGCTCCTACAACACAAAACTGGCGACGCTTGGGGCTATGCCGGGTTGATGGTGTTCGTGCTGATTGCCGTTCCCTTGGTCGTTTGGCGGCGCTTTTATCGTCAATCTGTCCCGGGCACCGAAGATGGAGGACGGCATAATTGCCGTCAGCAGTGACCCCCTCCAGCCAAATGATATGGAGCGAACCCAAGGTGCGCAGGGCAGGCACCCTGTCCACGGTCAAAGGAACATTCTTCCGTGCTGTCGATGCGAGATACCGCAGCGGCGTGCTCTCCGGATCGACAAAGGGAGGTCGGTATTCACGACCGGGCCAGCCAACGCTCTATCTGAGCGCGTCGGATGCTGGGGTAAGCGCCGCGATGATTGCTCACTCGGCGCCAGACGATCAGCGTGTAGTGCTTGCCTTCCAGGTGCAAGCTTCGCAAATCTATGATTTGCGTGTGCCGGATTTGCTGGAGCGAGTGCGAAAAGACGCCGGCGACCCGCTCTCTGATTGGCAACAGATTGTGGCCAGCGGCGGCGAGCCTCCCTCGTGGCGCGCCCGGGAGTGGATTGAACACACGGGAGCGAGGGGCCTGATTGATCCGTCGCGTCGAGCACCGGGTTTATGGCACCTCGTCCTCTTCGCTTGGGATGTTCCGGACGGGCCGATGGTTGAAGGCTGAGTTAGCAATCGGCGCGTAAGGCAGGCCGGCGTGACGTGCATCACTATGAATGGCAGGTCAGCAGCTAGGCGGTGAAGGAAGCTGCCGTAACGAGGATCAGGACCGCTCCGGCAGCGATCACGACGGCGGCACCTGCTCGACGGCGATCGACACGCTCGCGCAACACGAACGCTGCGATCAACATCCCGAAAACCACGCTCGTTTCGCGGAGCGCCGACACGATTCCTACCGGAGCAAGCCGCAAGGCCATAAGGGCGGAGCCGAAGCTCACCAGGCTAGTGAGGCCGGCCATTAAGCCTTGGCGACCTTCGGAGTGCAGGAGGGAAGCCACCCGACCTCGGCGCAGGATCGCGAAGATCGGAAACATGATAAGGCCGTCCAGCAGGAAAAACCACGCAACGAAGGTCATCGCAGCGGGAGCCAGTCGGATCGCGTGTGCATCAACGATCGTATAGGCAGTCGTAAGCACGCCCGCGATCCCGGCAGCAACCAGGCCGCTCGTCGCGATCGACCGGCCTACGGCGATCATCAGAATGCCGGCGCTGACCAGACTCACGCCGATTATCCCGCCAAAGGTTATCTGATCGCCTAGTAGTGTAACCCCGAGTATGGCCGTTGCGACCGGCGCGACTCCTCTTGCAACAGGATAGGCAACCGCAAAGTCACTGGCCTCATATGACCGTATCAAAACAAGCTGGTACGTCGTGTGCAGCGCACTTGCTGCGAAGAGCCACGGGAGCAAATCAGAAGTTGGCAGCGCTACAAGAAAACAGACCGGGGCAAGCGCGACCGTGCCGACAACACCTATCATTGCGCGAACTGCCAACTTGTCCTTCCCCGCTTTCAGCAGCGCATGTGCCGATGCGGTCGTCACGGACGAAACCAGCGCCAGCAGAATGCCAATGCCCGCGTAGGTCAATCAAGCACCCCGGATACATCGGTCCCGCCTGATCGGCTATGGCAGCAGCGCCGCTCGCCCGCTTGGCGAGCGAGCGGCGCGCGATTGCGTATTGTGAAAATGACCTGTCGAACAACATCCGCGACAAGCTGCGGGTTTTCTTCGGCGATGGGATGGTGATTATCGGTCGCGACGATCGACCGACTGTTGCTCGACAGCTTGGCAAGCTTCGCCTGGGCGGCGGGCCATTCTTTCTCAAATTCTGCCGGGATTTCCGGCCCTCCGCTCACGCCATGCCGGATCACAGCAATTGGGCGGTCGCCTAGCAGCCCCGCGCGTGCCGTAGGACGGTCCTCGACCTTCGTCTGCTCCCAGGTGTCAATCGCGTCCCTGGCATAGCTCGGCATGGGTTTAGACCATACTGCGTCGAACTGGCCCCTTAGCTTCGGCGATAGCTGGTCAACCCACGCCGGCACGGCGAATGGCAGCACCGCGCGGGTAACGCCTAGCCTCCATCCGACCTGCCAAAACAAGTTCTGCTGACGCAAGGATGGAAGAACACTGGGCGTGCCGCGAAACCAAAGATCGGGTTCGGAGGCATCGACAAACACGGCTCCTGCAACCCTGCCCGGCGCTCTCGCCGCGTAGCCTAGCGCAATGAGATTGCCGCCCGACTCCGGCACCAGGACAAGGGGACCGCTGGCCTTGGCGGTCACAAGCCGGTCGAGGTCGTCAACCTTGTCGCCAAGGCTCATTGCGCGGGTCTGGGGATCGCTCCAACCCAGCCCGGCGCGATCGTAGCTGCATACCCGCGTGAAGCGCGCGATTTTAGTCTGCGCGGCATACAGCGTCACCGATGGCGTGCCGTCGCCGGAAATCATCATCACAATAGGCTGGCCGGTGCCGACGCACCAGATATGCAGCCGATGATCGCCAACTGAAACCAGCTCGCCCGGTGCCGGAAAGCGTCGCGCGTCGCGCGCCTCACCCCATTGCTGATAGGCAACGCCCGCCAGCGTCAGCCCAAGTAACACAAGTCCGCTACGCCGGAGCCACGCCCAAGACCGGGTCCGGCTCGCGTGCGCCGTTTCCTGCTCGTCGCCAAAGGTGTTGAGGACAAATTTCGTCACTCTGCTACCGGCAAGAGCCGCACGTCGCCGATGAAGCTCCCCAGCGTGTGCAAGTAGGGGCGCTAGACATGTCCGAACATCCCATTGGTGCTAAGTTCTTTCATCTCCTCACGGTAACATTGAGGATGGCTTAGGCAACTATCAGGTTGCAGAAAACGCGCGTTTTGTGTAATGTTCTCTTGCATGCCAAGGAGGGCAAGATGACACAGGTGGCTGCGACAGAGTTCGCCCGCAATTTCGGACGCTATCGTGAGGAAGCCCAGCGCGAGCCGGTCGCCGTGGTGACGCACAACCGGGTCACCGGATATTTCGTGTCGGCGCGCGATTATGACGAATATCAGCGCCTCAAGGCGACGGCCCCTACCGCCCTGGCGGTCGAGGAGCTGGACGGCGCGACATTGAAGGCGCTGGCGGCATCGCGGATGGATTCTCGCCATGACCATCTCAACGCGCTGATGGATTGAGCCTTTGTCGCTTCCTACCCCGGAACCGGGCCTGGTCATCCCCTATGCCTATCTGTGGCGGCACGAACATCGCAAGGGGCAGGAGGAAGGTCGCAAGATCCGCCCCAGCGTCATCGTGCTGGCGGTGCAAAGCCCGAAGGGTGGTGCCACGCGCGTGACGGTCGCACCGATCACGCACACCCCGCCCGCGAAAGACGGGGAGGCGATTGAGCTACCGCCCCGCGTCAAGCAGGCGCTCGGCCTCGATGACGATCGCTCCTGGATCGTGCTGGATGAAGTGAACCAGTTCGCTTGGCCCGGTTATGACATTCGGCCCGTGCCTGGGAGCAAGGATCGCTTCGCCTATGGCTTCATCCCGCCCAAGCTCTACAATACCGTCATCGGCCGCATCCTCGAACTGGCCGCTGCGCGGCGCGTCACAGAGATACCTCGCGATTAGGGCTTATCGTCCTTGGCCGATATCCGGCCCGTCGCGGTCATGCCCGCGCTGGCGTTGCCGCTGCCGATCGCGCTCATCCTGACCATGATCGATCCCCGGCGTCTGTTCGCGCCGGGGTGACTGGTCGAGCGCCGGCAGCGCATCGAACCCGTCGCCGGTGCTGGTCTGCAACCCCGCCCGCATCGTCCGCGCCGCGC
>JBDTLS010000148.1:0-7403 GCA_039934655.1 Sphingobium sp. | reverse complement strand
TGACGGAGGGAAACATGCCTGAGCCAACCAACAATGAATTCTGGCGCGACCTCAAGCCGATCCAGAACTGCTTAAAGCCTGGCGTCCCGCCCGAGGTCTATATGAAAGACCCCGCGAGCGATGACGAACGCTTCTTTTTGCCGCTAAGCGAAACCGTTTTCTCCCGTCCGCTGTGGATTTCGCCCCAGCAGAACATGTGGGCGGATATCCTGTGGGCGAAAAAGGCGGGGTTGGTGAACCGGCACTACCACCCGCATCAGATTTTCGCTTATACCATCCAAGGCAAGTGGGGCTATCTAGAGCACGACTGGACAGCCTCCAAAGGCGATTTCGTCTATGAGACGCCCGGCGAAGGCCACACCCTGGTCGCTTATGACTCTGGCGAAGAGATGAAGGCGTTTTTTATCGTCACCGGCCCCCTCATCTGGCTGGATGAGGATGGCAACAGCATTGGCCATTTCGACGTTCACGATTACATCGCGCTGGCGCGTTCACATTATGCGGCCAACGGCGTCGGAGCTGACTATGTCGATACCCTTTTCCGCTGAGGGTGCGGCGGGAACTTTCCGGCCTGATCTTTTCGCTGGCCAGACGGTTTTCATCACGGGCGGAACGTCGGGAATCGGCGCTGCGACCGCGCAGTACTTCCATATGCTGGGCGCGAACGTCGTCGCGGCTGGCCTCGCGGCCATCGCTGCACCAATCGAACAAAGTGAACGGCTCAAAATCATCGAGCTGGATGTGACAGACCGTACGGAACTGGAAGGCGCAATTAAAGCGCTTCCGCAACTGGATCATCTTATCCTCTGTGCGGGAATTTCCCTCAACTCGGACGAACTCGAAATTGACAGCTTCAGGCGCGTACTTGAAGTAAACCTAGTTTCGGGCATGACGGCCGCCATGGCGGCTGCGCCCCGGCTCATCCGCCAAGGCGGCTCGATCGTAACCGTAGCTTCCATGTACGCGTACTTTGGTGCCAGCGAGCGTCCGGCCTACGCAGCCAGCAAGGGCGGCGTGATCCAGTTGACCAAATCACTGGCACAGCTTTTCGCGAAGGACGGAGTCCGGGTCAATTCCGTGGCGCCCGGCTGGATCGAAACTCCGCTCGCCAAAAATCTCGACACCAAGACCAAAGGCGTAATCATGCAGCGCATACCAGCCGCGCGATGGGGGGCGAGCGAGGAGGTCGCCGCCGTCATTGCCTTCTTATGCTCGCCGGCCGCATCCTATCTGACCGGCGCGACCCTTCCGGTCGATGGAGGATATCTGACCAGCTGAAACTGCGCACGCCTTAGACCCAAGGTGCATTGATGCTGACTCATACCCTTCGTCATTGCGAGCGCAGCGAAGCAATCCAGTCTCGCGCCAAAGCTGGATTGCTTCGCTGCGCTCGCAATGACGGCATGAGTTCTTATCCATGCAGTTTGGTATAAGCTCGACTTTGTACGTTTTTCGTCAGGTCCAGGTCCAGAAGATGCCGTTATCGGCGATGTAGTCCAGGGCCTGATCAAGGGGCAAGACGCATCCGCCCATATCGTCGATATCTTCCCATTTTCGACGATGTGACCAGCTGTGGAGCCTGACTTCGTCACACGTGCCGACAGGCTTGAGGCGAGCGAGCGGCGCCGATCAGGACCCCGGCTACATTTCCTTTATTACCTTCTCTCAGTGACTTACCGGAAACGTTGCAGGGTTCCCCTTCGACGCCGATCCACAGTCCTGACCACAGTTAAGGGACAAGCCCATGGCGGAGGAGAGGAAATCACGTGGAGCGGCGTGATCCCCTACTGGGGATGCCACCTGCGCAGCTTGACCGTCAGCGCATCGGCGATCGCGCGCATGCCGGCCTCGTTCGGATGCAATGGAGCGCCGTCGCCCGTGCCCGGTACACCCATGCTCCACGGCTCGGCGTCGCACGGAGTGTGCGACCTGGATAGCGCACCCGCGGGAATGAGGTCGGCATGGCTCTCGCGGGCGACAGTGGCGGTGACGTCCGCCAGCCGAGCAGAAACACCCCGCATCAGAGCAATGTTCTCGGCCGAGAGCGGCATCGCGGCGCAAGGTCTTTCCGGGACAATCGTCACGTAATCGACGAATATGAGCCTAGCTTTCGGTGCCTGCGACCGAATCCGCGCAGCGATTTCGCGCAAATTACGCTCAAGCGCGGTCCAAGCCCGTTCACTCGGCTTCGCGACCGGCGGACATGCGCCTTCGATCTTCGCTGGATCGCACGACGCAAAGTAAACGTCGCGCACGAAATCTACATCGTTTCCTCCAATTGTGACCGTCACCAGACGAGCGTCGGGAGTGACTGCGTCCAGCTGAGCGGGGAGTTCGTTCCATGGGCCCAGAAGATGCACCGTAGTCGCGCCCCCGCAGGTAACATCGATTAGCTCCAGGTTGAGCTGCTGCGCAGTGATGGTCGCATAGTTGCGGAAATCGCGACCACAGCGGACTGGAGTTTCGGGCTTGGGAGCGCCAAGCTTGGGACCCGCCGCATAGGAACTGCCCATGGCGATGTAGCGGGCTTTAGGCGACGGGACTTCGCCGGGCACCACGGATGAATGCGCGCATCCCGCAAGCGTGAGCAGGCCAGCGAATCCTATTAGCTTACGCACGCTCTGCTCCTGAAAATGCATCCGCTTCGATCCTCTTAACCGATTGACCGTCCCCCACTGTGTGGACCATGTTGAGTGTTAGTGTATTCTTGCCTCCATCGCCAGTGTTGACCGGAGGTGGAGTGTAGCGGAACCGAAGGGCTGCACTGGCGATGGAACGGCTTCTGGAGCGGGTGGTCGATAGCCCAGCGAGCTGTGTGGGCGGATGGTATTGTAATGCCGCCGCCAAGCTTCGATCCGTAGTTTGGCTTCGATAAGGCTGTAAAATATCTCGCCATTGAGCAGTTCGTCACGCAGCGACCCATTGAAGCTTTCATTGTAGCCCGCCCTCAGGCAATCGGTCCCCCGGATCGATTGCCGATCTTCGGACGTCCCAAGGTGATCCCGGCGCGATGTAGAGCGTATTCACGCCGATCTGGCCGAGCCATTGCTGGACGGCAGTAGCGATAAATTCGCTGCCATTGTCGGACCGGATATTGGCTGGCGGACCACGTGTGATGAACAACTCGGCCAGAGCTGCCAACACGTCTTCATGTTTAAGCTGACGGGCGACAATAAGCGCCAGGCACTCCCGACTGGCCTCATCGATGATGGTCAGGATACGGAACTTGCGCCCATCATGGGTGCGACCTTCGACGAAGCCTGTCCTGAGCGTGTCGAAGGGTCATAGGCCCACACATGCTCTGGATACTCCGGGCGAAGCCGTATGCACGATCCATCGTTGAGCCACAGACGCCCGCGTTTTGGCTGGCGTTGCGGTACTTTGAGCCCTTCGCGCCGCCAGATGCGCTCGACCCGTTTGCGGTTCACCGTCCATCCCGCATGGCGTAGCAGCGCCGTCACCCGGCGATAGCCGTAAGCGAGAATCGAACCATGCCGGGGGCATGGCGAGCACCGAAGGTCTGCTCGCTGACCGCCAACCGGCGGCACATCTCGCCAACCGATAAGCCCTGCGCCAGCACGATCTCCGCCTCGCGTAGCTTGCCGATAATCTCCTCCGGCTTGTGTTTCTTGAATGGCATTCTTCATCTCCTTCATGATCCAAAATGACAAATATTTTGGATCACTCAGAAGAGGGCAGATCACATTGCAAAGGACGGGGCCCATACCCGCATTGCTTGTTCCGAGACTACAGCAAAGTTCCGATCGACTAAAAACCGCTTTGAGCGCTGACGAGATACCTCGCCGGAAGTGAAAGACACCAGCCCGGCGAACCGTCTTCAGGATGACTCCCATTGCCTCGAAAACTCCAGCTTTGTAGCAGGGTTTTGTAGCACGGCCCCACCAAGGTTGAGGCAAATCCGAAAGAATACAACGATTACACGCACTTAACGAAAACTTGGCTGGGGCGGCAGGATTCGAACCTGCGCATGCCGGTACCAAAAACCAGTGCCTTACCGCTTGGCTACGCCCCAATATGCACATCAGCCGGTTTGAATCCGGCGGTGCTGAGCGGGCTTATAGCGCGTGATATCAGAAAGGGAACCCGCGATTTTGCTATCCGCATCAGGACGTGCTGGCCTGCCGCGCCAACGCTTCCCCCCGGTCGCGCGCGGCGCGCAGGGTATCGAGCAGCAGGGCTTTCATGCGCCCCTCGTTGTCCATCACATTCAGCCCCTCGCGCGTCATGCCGCCGGGGCTGGCCACATTGTCTGCAAGCTGCGCCGGGTCGACGGACGAGGCAGCAGCAAGGCTCGCCGCGCCCTGCACCGTCGCCATCGCCAGCCGCTGCGCCTGATCGGGTGTCATACCCAGATCACTTGCCGCCGACGCCATCGCGTCGATAAACCGAAACACAAAAGCCGGCCCGCAACCGCTCAGCGCCGTTATCAGGTTGAACTGGCCCTCATCGCTGATCCACTCAACCAGCCCCAGCGGCGCCATGAGCTCGACCACTATGTTCCGGGCCGTCTCTCCTGCTCCGCTATCCGCATAGAGCGCGCAAACGCCCTGCCCCAACGCGACAGGCGTGTTGGGCATCGCGCGGATCATGGCGACATCGCCACCCAGAGCATCCCGCAAGACCTGCATCGTCACACCCGCCAGCAATGAAACTACGGTACTGTTATCGGCGAGCAACGGCGCGAGCTTTGGCGCCACCTGTCCGAGCTGCTGTGGCTTCATGCCAAGGACAACAACCGCGCCGTGAGGCATGGTGCCGGGCCACTCGGCCATCACCCGCACGCCCGGCGCCACCGCCCGGCCACTCGGCCGCAACACAGTGACATCCGCCGGATCAAGCCCGCATTCGAGCCAGCGCGACAGCATGGCGCCTGCCATATTGCCGCACCCGACCATGAATATATGAGGAGGAAACAACGCCAATTCTAAGCCTCGCCGCGCGTCTCGATCATGCTCGCGGCGATGGCCTCGCTGGGGGATTTCCCGCCCCAGAGCACGAACTGGAATACGGGGTAAAAACGCTCGCATTCATCGAGCGCGGCTTCCACCAGCAATTGCGCCTGATCGATGCTCAGCATATCGCCCTGCCCCAGCAATGCGCCGTGGCGGAACAAGACCACGCCACTGCTCGACCACATCTCGAAATGGCCGAGCCACAGTTGCTCGTTGATCAGGCCGATAGTTTCGTAAATCGCTGCGCGCATTTCATCGGGCACACGAATGTCGGGCATCGCCAGCAATTGCAGAACCTGATCATCCTCGCGCCAGATCGCGCGCAGCTCATATTGGGTCCAACTTCCCTGCGTCGTCGCGGCGATTTCGTCATCGCCATTCTGTTGAAATGTCCAGCCATTGGCCTCGAAATAGCTGGCCAGCATATCGAGCGGCTCGGCCTCGTGACTGTCCTGGTCGAATTCGTCGTTACCCATCATTGCTTTTCATAATCGTGATTACGCCGACTGCGGCAGGATAGTGCCCATGATGTTTACCACCGCAGCGTCGCAATTGACAGGCACCAGTTGTGGAACAAACTGTGGGTAGAATGTGGATAACTTCGCGTTCGTCCTGATATGGATCAGATCGCGCCGGGCGGCGGCGCTTTCCTGGCGGCTGGGCGCGGATTTGCTTTGGGTGCCGCTGCGGACGGGGCAGATGCCTTCCCCTCCAGCTTCGCGATCCGCGCTTTCAGCAGCTCCACTTCCTCACGCGCGGTCGCAGCCAGCGCCTTGACCGCGTCAAATTCCTCGCGGCTGACGAAATCGAGATTGCCCATCCACGCCTTGGCCTTCTCACGCGCGCCGGTTTCAAATTCACGGCCCACCCCGGCGAGCGTCCCCGCCGCCCCGTTAATCACGCGGGCAAGATCATCGAAAAAGCGGTTTTCACTTTGCATGGGGCACCTGTATCAAAAAGCAGACCTATATCTGGGATCGGAATGCCGGAACAACAAGGGTTGGAGCATCCGGATTCAGGCGATCGATCGCGAAATTCAGCGTCGCTGCGAAGCACAGCCACGCCAGATACGGCACCATCAGCAGCGCTGCACCTATGCGAATGCGCGCGAAGATGACGGTCGTGATCGCGACCGTCGCCGTTAGCAACACTAATAGATAGAAAGCCTCGCTCACCATATGCGCGCGGAAAAACAGCGGTGACCATGCGAGATTGGCGATCAATTGCACGAGAAAGAGCGCAATCGCCAGCCCCCGCATCCGCGCACCGCGCGCATGGATGACGATCGCCAGCGCCAGTCCCATCAACACATATAATATCGTCCATGCCACCGGGAACGCCCAACTGGGCGGCATGAAGTCTGGCTTGACCAGCGACATATACCAGCGATTATGCGGTCCGCTGTTGGAAATGGTCGCCGATACAAACCCCAGAAACACTATCGCGGGCACCGTCACCAGCGCCCAGCGTAAATAGGCAAGGCGCAATTGCCCTTTGGAGGCGATCTCGTTCATGATCTCTCGACTTTCCCCATGTCGGCCCCGTCAGCGATCTCTGGCATGAATTATGCCAAACCCCCAGGCACCGAATCCGTTCATTCTTTAACGGTTTGCGGGGAAATTCGCCGGGCGGCAATTAAAAATTCGACATTTCCTTCGGGGCCAGTGATCGGACTTGGGACAGTTCCTTCGACCTGCCACCCTTGACTCGCGATCCAGTCGCGCACTTCTTCGCACACGCGGGCATGGATGACCGGGTCGCGGACCACGCCGCCTTTGCCGACTTCCTCGCGCCCGGCCTCAAACTGCGGCTTGATCAGCGCGATCAACCACGCCCCGGCCCCTGCAAATGTCAACGCCCGCTCCAGCACCTTGATGAGCGAGATGAAGCTGGCGTCGCACACGATAATGTCGACCGTTTCCGGTACGTGCGTTGGCGTGAGGATGCGCGCGCTGGTCTGTTCATGCACGACGACGCGCGGGTCATTGCGCAGCTTCCACGCCAGTTGGTTGGTGCCGCTGTCGATGGCGTAGACTTTGGTGGCGCCGTTGGTCAGCAACACATCGGTAAAGCCGCCCGTCGAACTGCCGACATCCATCGCGACCATGCCGGATACATCGAGCGCGAAATGGCCGAGCGCATGGGCGAGCTTGATGCCGCCGCGCGACACCCACGGATGATCGCGCCCCCGCACGTCGAGCGGGGCATCATCGGGCACCTGCTGGCCCGCTTTCTCGACCTTGCGCTCGCCCCAATAGACCAATCCGGCGAGGATCAGCGCCTGCGCCCGCGTCCGGCTTTCGACAAGGCCACGATCCACCAGCATCTGGTCCACGCGTTGCTTGGCCATCGTCAGCGCCGCTCCGAAGACAGCGCGATCAGCATCGCGGGCGTCAAAATCTGTGGCAGCACGCGCGGCTGCGCAGCACC
>JBDTLS010000147.1:0-7438 GCA_039934655.1 Sphingobium sp. | reverse complement strand
CGGCCAGTTTGGTGCCGTTCGGCCCCTCGCCAATGTCCACCACGCCCGCGTTCTCACCGGGGCCGCAGATAACCTGCGGGCCGGTGGTCGGCAGCTTCTTCAGGTGGATGCGGCTCGATTTATAGCTGCAATGCTCCGACCACATGACCGAGAATATGCCAAGTTCGGTGATATTCGGTTCGCGGCCCAGCGCGTGCAGGATGCGCGCATATTCTTCTTCGTTGAGGCCATGTTCGGCGACGATTTGCGGGGTGATGGGGGGCGCTGCGGCGGTGGTGTCGGTCATGGCCAGCCCCTTAAGATCAAATGCTGTGCAGGGCAAGAAAAAGGGCCGGATACGCTGCGTATCCGGCCCTATATTCTCGTTGAGGCGGCCTGCTGGGCGCCGAGCTCAGGATTTGCAGCTCTGGGCTTCCTTGCCCGGCACGGCAGCAGTGACAACATCGCCGGTGCCCGACACTTCATAACCGCCCTCTGCCTTGAAAGGCTTGCCAGCCGCTTCCGCTGTCAGCTTGGTAGGTGCGCCATCCTTGGTCAGGCGGATATTGGCGGTCGTGTCATCGGACATGAAGTCGACGAAAATCAGGCCGCTGTCCTTGCAGCGATAGGTACGGCTGCCCTTCACCATCGGCGGCAGCGCGACGGGAGCAGCGTTCTTGAGCTGATCGCCCAGCGGGTCCGGTGTGTTGCCAACAACCTCAGGTTGGTTATCGCCACATGCGGAGAGGGTCAGCAGTGCGGCAGCGGAAAGGAGGGCGAGATAATGTTTCATGGCGGCGTCCCTATGGGCGATTGGCGGGTGAGGTCAATCAAAAAATGGGGGTATTAGGCCCAAAAATATACCGAACGGGTGTTCTGGAACTTTGTTGCATAGCTATGGAGCCTTTCTGACAACCATATGACAGGGGTTCCGTTCCCTGGCCGTTCCCTGTTGCGCGCATTAAACCCGGTCTTGACCGCGCCGTCCACGGGGGCCAAAGCTGTGGTTATGGCCGAAGAAATTGACTTGAGCACATTCTCCTTTGAGGACGCCCTGCGCGAACTGGAAGGGATCGTGCATCGATTGGAACGGGGCGATGTGCCGCTCGACGAATCCATTGCGCTTTACGCACGGGGCGAAGCATTGCGCGCGCAGTGTCAGGCGCGGCTGGTGGATGCCGATGCGCGTATCCAGAAATTGACGGTTGAACCGGGTGGCGTCGTTACCGGCGCAAAGCCTTTCGGTGCGGACTGACCCGCGCGTGAATGTGGCCCGCGCATGAATGTGGTCGATCGCCTCGGTGCCGTTTCCTTGTCTGGCGCGTCGCGCGCGATGAGCGAGGCCGTCGATCTCGCTTTCGCCGAGTTGCTGCCGATACCGGAAGATCCGCGCCGCCGCCTGTATGAAGCGATGCGCCATGCCGCTATGGGCGGCGGCAAAAGGTTGCGGCCGTTGCTGGTCAAGGCGACGGGTGATCTGTTTCACCTCGACAAGGATGCGGTGATACGTATCGGCCTTGCCGTTGAATGTATCCATGTCTATTCGCTGGTGCATGACGACCTGCCCGCGATGGATAATGACGATATGCGCCGCGGCAAGCCGACAGTGCATCGCGCGTTTGATGAAGCGACGGCGATTTTGGCCGGTGACTGCCTGCATGATCTGGCCTTTGAGCTATTGGTCGATGAGCGCACCCATGCCGATCCGTTTGTCCGCTGCGAACTGGTCCGCGCGCTTGCCCATGCCAGCGGCCCGGCCGGTATGGCTGGCGGACAGATGATGGACCTGGAGGCGGAGCGTACTGCGTTTGATCTGCCGACCGTGACGCGGTTGCAGCAGCTCAAGACTGGCGCGCTGATCGGCTTTTGCGTTGAAGCAGCCGCGATCATGGCGCATGTTCCGCCCGAAGCGCGCGTCGGCCTGCATGGCTATGCCCGCGACATCGGCCTCGCGTTCCAGATCGCCGACGATCTGCTCGATATCGATGGGGATGTGGCGATAGCGGGTAAGGCGCTGCAAAAGGACGGGCTGGCGGGCAAGCAGACATTCGTGTCGTTGCTGGGCCAGAAACGTGCACACGAGCAGGCGCGGATATTGGTGGAACAGGCCAAGGCGCATCTGCATGATTTCGACCAGCGGGCAGATCTGCTCCGCGCCATTGCGGATTTTGTGATCGAAAGGGATCGTTAGATTATGGGGGCAACGCGCGTGGGGGTCTATCCGGGGACGTTCGATCCGGTGACGCTGGGACATATGGACATCATCCGGCGCGGGGCCAAGCTGGTCGATCAACTCGTTATCGGGGTCACGACCAACGCCAGCAAATCGCCGATGTTCTCGCTCGACGAACGACTGGCGATGGTCCGGCGCGAATGTGCCAGTCTGGGAACGGAAATCAGGGTGGTGGCATTCGATTTGCTGCTGATGGACTTTGCCGCACGGGAAGGGGCCAGCGTCATTATTCGCGGCTTGCGCGCGGTCGCTGACTTTGAATATGAATATCAGATGGCGGGCATGAACCAGCAGATCAACGCGTCGGTCGAAACCGTATTCCTGATGGCGGACGTGTCTTTGCAGCCGATTGCCTCGCGCTTGGTCAAGGAAATCGCGCTGTATGGCGGGCCGATCGGCAAATTCGTCAGCTCGGCGGTCGAGGGCGATGTCACGGCGCGGGTTGCCAAGCTGGGACGCAAGGGGGCTTGATCCGCGCTCATCTCTCATTCATTGACGGCACATTACACGGCGCGGCATAGCGCAGCTACAGGCTTGGAGAAGACAGTCATCATGGCCCTATATTCGGCAATCCGGCGTTTTCTGGCCGTCCTGATTCTCGCGGGCTTCTGTGCCTTTGCGGCTGTTCCTGCGTATGCGCAAGGCGGCAAGGCGCAGGCCGAGGAGCTAAAAAAGGCCGAAATGAGCGCCCGCGCCGCCGAAAATGCCAAGGAATTGGCCAAGGGAGCGCCCAAGCCGGTCGTTCCCGCAAGCATCCCGCTCGATCCCGCGAATGTGTGGGTGCTGGAGCTGAGCAATGGCGGGCGTGTCCGTATTCAGTTGCGCCCCGATGTCGCCCCGCTCAATGTCGAGCGTATCAAGCTGCTGACCGGGCGCGGCTTTTACAATGGCCTCAAGTTTCACCGCGTGATCGACGGCTTCATGGCGCAGGGCGGCGATCCCAAGGGTGATGGCACCGGCGGTTCGACCGAACCGGACCTGAAAGCGGAGTTCAGCGATCTGCCCCATATGCGCGGCACCGTTTCGATGGCGCGCGCGGCGGAAGATAACAGCGCCAACAGCCAGTTTTTCATCATGCTCATGCCGCGCCTGATCCTCGACCATAAATACACGGTGATCGGTCGCGTGATCGAGGGTATGCAATATGTGGACGCGATCGAGAAGGGTGAGCCTCCAGCCAACCCGACGAGCGTAGTGCGTGCGACGATGGAAGGTCCGGGCGCCTGACCTCAGCTCCGTGTGATGGGCCGCAGGGATTAATACCAAGGTGCATTGATGCTGACTCACACCCTTCGTCATTGCGAGCGCAGCGAAGCAATCCAGTCTCGCGCCAAAGCTGGATTGCTTCGCTGCGCTCGCAATGACGGCATGAGTTCTTATCCATGCAGTTTGGTATAAGCCGCAGGGATAAAGCCAGTGCGTGTCGATCTGTTCGATTTTGACCTTCCGCCCGAAAATATTGCGCTCCGCCCTGCCGAGGGGCGCGACAGCGCGCGGATGTTGTTGCTCGACGGGAAGGCGGGCGGCCATGATGATCGTCAGGTTCGCGACCTGCCGTCGCTGCTCCGGGCGGGTGACTGCCTGGTGTTCAACGACACCCGCGTTATCCCGGCGCAACTGGAAGGCACACGCGGCGATGCACGTATTGGCGCGACGCTGCACAAGCGCCTTGATTTGCGGCGGTGGCAGGCGTTCGCTCGCAACGCCCGGCGGCTGAAACCGGGGGACCGCATCGATTTTGGCGCGGGCGTTACCGTGATTGTCGAGGGCAAGGACGAGGATGGCGGCGTCACGCTGTTTTTCGAGGGAGAAGAGCCGGTCGAGCTGTTGCTTGAACGGGCAGGAACGATGCCGCTGCCCCCCTATATCGCCGGGAAACGCCCCACGGACGCGCGCGACCGGGCCGATTATCAGACCATGTTTGCGGCACGTGATGGCGCGGTGGCGGCACCGACTGCGGCGTTGCATTTTACGCCCGACCTGATGGAGCGAATACGCGCGGCGGGCATCGCCACCGAAACGCTGACCCTGCATGTTGGTGCGGGCACCTTCCTTCCGGTCAAGGCGGATGACACCGCCGATCACAAGATGCACGCCGAATGGGGCGAGATCAGCGCAGATGTGGCTGCCCGGCTCAACGCCGTGCGCGCCGCCGGGGGCCGCATCATCGCGGTGGGCACGACCAGCCTGCGCCTGCTCGAAAGCGCTGCGCAGGCCAATGGTGAGATCGCCGCTTTTGTCGGCGAAACGCGGATATTCATTACGCCGGGCTATCAGTTTCGCGCCATCGATGGGTTGATGACCAATTTCCATTTGCCCCGCTCAACCCTGTTCATGCTGGTCAGCGCGTTGATGGGGCGGGAACGGATGCAGGCGGCTTACGGGCACGCGGTCAAACAGGGCTATCGGTTTTACAGCTATGGGGACGCGAGTCTGTTGCTGCCGTGATTATTTAGGCCTTGATGGGCTTGTGTTAGGCGACATGACCGGGCAGAAAATGCAACAGGCCGGAGCGCGGACCGAAATTTTCGATGCGGCGGTAGCGCCCCAGAAACAGGGCGCAGTCGGCCGACAGATACAGGGGCCAGTCGCGGCCGTCTGCATCCTGTAACATAAGCGTCACGCGCTTTTCCATACGAGTCGAACGAATCATGAGGATGGGATAATTAATAAAGGTTAACAGGCTCTTTCGCCGCAAAGCTTACCCAAAGTCGCAATGTAAACTTGTGGTAAATTTGCAACTAAATTCCCGTAACCAAGCTAAAACCGTGATTATACAGCAACATAAAGGTTAAAAAAGAGTTAATATTTGGCTTCCTGCCACTTGGTCACTTGCCCTGTTCGGGTGAGCCATGCTCATCATCTGCAGGTTATTGAGTAATCGGGGGCCATATGAACGACTCGCATCGCTTTGATGCCCTTTCGCGGGACAGTTCCGGGGATTATGTCGGCAGGTCTGATGCGGGGCAGCATGACTCGACAGAGGGGCTTGCCGACCGTTCCGTTGCTGTGGCGCGGGATGAAACCACGCTGCCCGGCGATTCTATCGGCCAGTCCGTGCTGTTCGATTTGGGGCAAATGGATGTCAGCTGGGATGCCGACCTTGGTACTTTATGGGCCTATATAACCACGCAGGACCGGCCCAACTATAATCTCCCGCTGTTGCGCGATACCATGACGTGGCAGATGGAATCCAAACGGCTGTTCGATCGCCCGGACACGCCGTTGCGCTTTATGGTGCTGGGGTCGCGTTTCCCCGGCGTATTCAATCTGGGCGGCGATCTGGAGATGTTTGCAAGCTGTATCGAGCGGCAGGATCGCGAAACACTGCGGCATTACAGCCATCTGTGCGTGGAGATTGTCGATCGGGTCTGGCATTGCAATGATATGTCGGTGGTCAACATCGGATTGGCGCAGGGCGATGCGCTGGGCGGTGGATTTGAAGCCCTGATGTGTTTTGACGTCATCATTGCCGAACGACAGGCGCGCTTCGGTTTGCCCGAAGTGTTGTTTGGTCTGTTTCCGGGCATGGGCGCCTATTCGATCCTGGCGCGTAAAATCGGCAGCAGTATGGCGGAACGCATGATCCTGAGCGGTAAGGTCTATAGTGCGGAAGAAATGTACGACATGGGTATCGTCACCCTGCTGGCGGATGAAGGCAAGGGTGAAGAGGTGACGCGGGCGTATATCGCTGCGCAGAAGTCACGCCACGCCGGGCATGTCGGCACCTATCGCGCGGGACGACGCGCGCATCCACTCGACCTGACCGAGCTGCGGGATATTGTGGATATCTGGGTCGATACGGCGCTGAAGCTCACCGACAAGGATTTGCGGTTGATGCGTAGACTGGCGGCAGCGCAAACGCGGTTGCATCATAAATAATTAGAGTGATTTCGAGTGAAATAGAACATTTCACGGCTCGGAGCCGAAGACCAGCGCAGCTAAATCACGGTAATCAATAAACTGGACCGCGATTTTGATGCCATCAAAATCGAACGAGGTCGATTGTCAGGCGCGGGTTGCGACGCGGCGACGGCTACGGACGGCGATGGCGTCACCGATGGTAACACCGCGCGTGATCATATCCGTGACCAGCAAGCGCGACTCGGCTTTACACATCAAATAGCCCTGCACATTGTGGATACCGGCGTTGCGGGCATATTGTAGTTGGCCTTCGGTTTCGATGCCTTCCGCGACGATTTCCATGCCAAGATCGGCGGCCAGATACCCGACCGCGCGGACAATCGCCTGATCTTCGCGGCTGGCCTCGATGCCGGCCATGAAGCTGCGGTCGATCTTGATGCCATCGAAATGGTAGGACCGCAGATAGCTGAGCGAAGAATAGCCGGTGCCAAAATCGTCGAGCACCAGCCGCAAGCCGATGCGCTGCAAATCGCGCAAAATCTGCGTGGTGTGGGCGTTATCCTCAAGGAAGATCGATTCGGTCACCTCCAGCTCCAACCGGCGCGCGGATACGCCCGTATGCAGCAAAGCCGCCACAACATTGGCGGCGAGATCCCCGGATTTGAGCAGCGATGACGAGATGTTGACGGCAATTCTGACATCGTCGGGCCAGTCCGCGGCCGCTTCGCAGGCGCGTTGCAATACCCATTCGGTGATTTGTTCGATGACGCCGATGCTCTCCGCGATGGGAATGAACTCGGCCGGCGAGACGGCGCCCAATGCCGGGTTGTCCCAGCGCAACAACGCTTCGCATAAGGCGATTCGCCCGGTGCTGAGTTCAAAAATCGGCTGGAAGTGTAGGGTCAGTTCGTCATTTTCGAGCGCGCGGCGCAGGCCTGTTTCGATCTCGTGAATGCGGTGGAAACGTTCCTTCATCGACCATGTAAAGCTGATTGCCTGATTCCGGCCGCTTTGCTTGGCCTGGTATAGCGCAAGATCGGCGTGCTGCATCAGTTCGTCCGAATCTCGGCCATCCTGCGGTCCCACGGCGAGACCAACCGATGCCGTGACCGGCAGGTTGTGCGCGCCGACCTCTATCCCGTGCTGGAAAATCGCGATGATTTCCTGCGCGATGGTTTGCGCAGAGGCCCGGTCCATCTCTGGGCAAATGATGACAAATTCGTCGCCGCCAAACCGCGCAAGATGCCCACGCCCGTCGAGCGTGCTGCTGAACCGGTCGACGACCGCGCGCAACAGGGCGTCGCCGATCATATGGCCCAGCGAATCATTGATTTCCTTGAATCGGTCCAGATCGATCCAGAG
>JBDTLS010000146.1:0-7457 GCA_039934655.1 Sphingobium sp. | reverse complement strand
GCACCTGGTATGAAGACAAAGCCTCACTCTATTTTTCGGACTACGAGTTCTGGGTGGTCGTCAATCATACGCTCTACGCCGATGACACGAGGTGGTGCCGAGCTAAGGAAACCATCGCCCGTGATCTGGGAAACCGATGCGCCGTGTCACTGTCAGTGTTTTCCAAGGCCGACATAAAATCAGCAAAGGCAAGCAAAGACCATTTCATGCTAGACAGGCTGGAAGCTGGCATTGTGCTTTTCAAAGGCTCCCGCGACGCGCCTATAGCGCGACTTCGTAGATCAGACGGCCCGTGACATCACCTCGGTTCCTCCCCTGCGCTAGGCCAACGGTAAATGGCGCCGACGGCACGCTGACGACTACGGGGATGTCGGACCAAGCCCGCGCTGGATCGCTTGCGACCCGATCCAAAAGCGCAGTTCTATTGGGCAGACTAGGCGCAACGATGGTGCCGTGGCGAACAGAGCATCCCGACCTGATGGGGGGCCTATGAATCGAAGCCGCTACCTGCCCCGCCCCCTCGATGCGACCGATCGGGCGATCATCGCTGCGTTGGCGAAGAACGGTCGTATGACCGTTAGAGAGCTCGCGGCTCAGATTGGTCTGTCCAGCCCAAGTGCGACCGAGCGCATTCGCAAACTTGAAGATGCTGGTGCGATCAATGGTTACACGATCGCGGTAGACCCCTCCGTGTTCGGTCTCGGGATTGCGGCGCATGTCCGAATGCGCGCATTACCCGGAGAGGTGAAGCGGCTGGTGCAACTGCTGATCGATACGCCAGAGGTCATCGAAGCCGACCGAGTCACCGGCGAGGATTGTTTTCTGGCCAAGGTGCTGGTCAGCGATATGCGCCAACTAGAAACCGTCATCGATCGCTTCGTTCCATACTCCGCGACCGACACGGCGATTATCCAATCCGCGACCGTATCACGACGCCTCCCCAGGCTTTAGGCTCCTAGCCACTCCGAGTGCATCTGACGTCAGTATGAAGGTGAAAGCCGCGGCGCGCGCCAATAAAGAAGGCAAAACGGTCACTGCTCCTTAATGAGATCATGGCCGACCTTCCGTTCCGGCAGCTAATAATTGCCTGTTAGCGAACTGAGAAATTTCAGGCGCGGCAATTGTTGAGTGCAACAAAAATGGATTGGCACATACCTTCCCGGTCATGGGCTTTCGCCACAAGAGCTGACGGATAGTGGCTCTTTCGGCGGCAGCCATCTTTGCTTTGGCGTCGCAATGCGCCCCGAACGTCGCGCCGCAAACGGTCGCGGCGATCGTCCAGACCGAAAGCCGCGGTCGCCCGTTCGCGCTCAACGTCAACGGCGGATCGCAACCGCCCGAACAGACCGACGCTCTGAGCGCCGCAGCGACGGCACGCGGCTACGTCGCGGCCGGCTATTCGGTCGATTTGGGGCTCGGTCAGGTCAATTCGCGCAACATGCGCGCGCTTGGACTGACCTGGGAAACAGTGTTTGACCCATGCACCAATATCGCAGCGCTGGGTCGCGTCCTGACGCAGAATTACAGCGCCGCGATCAACGGACGCGATCCGCAAGACGCACTGCGGGTGGCGCTGTCGCTCTACAACACCGGCAGCGCGTTGCGGGGCTTTAACAACGGCTATGTCGCCAAGGTAGTCCGCAACGCGGGCTTCGCGACGGAGCCGTCGGCATCGCCGCTTCCGCTTTCCGAAATGCGCGTAAGCGTCATTGCCGAAAACAGCGGTCCGGTCGCGAGCCCAGCCGTGAATCTTGCCGGACCTCCTGCATGGAATCTCTTCGAGCGCGCCGCGCACCAACGGCGCGTGGCGAGCGCATCGTCAGTCACAGGAGGCACAAGCGTATGGACAGACTGAAAAGTGCGGTGCGCGGCACGCTCGATCTCCGGTTGCGGGTGACGAGCTGGTTCGAGGCAATGCCGCGATCGAGGCAGAACGCGATCGTGTGGAGCGTGGCGCTCACGCTGATGATCGTCGTTTCTGCGATCAATCCTGAGCCCGCCTATGCGCAGAACCTGGAGAGCTTCGCGAGCAAAGTGCGCGCGCTGCTGTCATCGACGCTGCTGCGGACCTTGGCGGTAATTGCGGTCATCGTGACCGGACTGCTCTGGTTCACCGGGCGCGCCTCGACCGCCATCCTAGTGACGGTCATCATCGGGATCGCCATCGTTTTTTCGGCGGATTCCATCGTCGGCGCAATAGCGGGGTGATGCGGATGGGCAACGACCTCGAACTTCCGGCCAAGAATAC
Organism: Sphingobium sp.; assembly: GCA_039934655.1. GTDB lineage: Bacteria > Pseudomonadota > Alphaproteobacteria > Sphingomonadales > Sphingomonadaceae > Sphingobium. The sequence goes on along the minus strand of JBDTLS010000146.1, from coordinate 5,209 downwards.
GCTTTTCCTTGCGGTGACGCGCCCGGCGCTATGGGCGGGCATCCCGATCGAGGCGGCGGTCCTGCTGCTGATCGCCAGCGCCTCGGTGCTGATCGAAAGCAACAGCCCGATTTACGCCGCGCTGGTCGTCGCATTCGGCTATTCGATTTCCCGGCTGATCGTGCGCCACGACGTCAATGCGTTTCGCCTGTTGTTCCTTTGGGGTCGCACCAAGCTCGGCAACCGCAACCGGGTGTTCTGGGGCGGAAGCAGCTACTCGCCGCTGCCGCTGAGCGGCACGCGCCGCAGAGGCTTCGGCCGTGAGGTCTAGGCTGCTCGCCCCCGACGCGGTGCCGCTGAAAATCGCTCGGCGCGAGGCGACGCCCGAGAAATTCCTGCCCTATGCGCGACATGTCAACGCCGAGATGGTGGCGCTCGATTCCGGCGACATCATGTTGACGTTCGAGCTGCAAGGACGCGCTTTCGAGACCGCCGACGTGCGCGACCTCAACGACTGGCACACCAAGCTCAACGGGATGCTGCGCAACCTGCACGACGAGAGGCTGTCGATCTGGACGCATCTTATCAGGATGCGGGTCGATCAATATCCGGGCGGCAGGTTCAATTCCGTGTTCGCTGCCGATCTCGACCGCGACTATTTCGGTCGGATCAACCGAGAGCGGATGTTCATCAACCGCTTCTTCGCAACTTTGGTCATCCGCCCCGGCGCGACGGGCGGCGATAAGATCATTCAGCTGTTCAAACGGAAGGTAGCGCGCCAGCCGGCGGAAGGGCTGACGATGGACGAGTCCCTCGTCGCGCTGCTCGACGACAAGGCGGGCGATTTTGAGAAACTCATGGCGCGCTGCGAGCCGCGCCGCTGCGCCATCTATGAGCATCGCGGGCTGATGTTCTCCGAGCCGATGGAAGTGGCGGACATGGTGATGACGGGCCGCCACCGCCGCGTGCCGGTCGTGCGCGGTCATCTCGGTGGGGCGCTCTACCGCTCGCGCACGATCTTTGGCGCCGAAACCATAGAGGTCCGCGACGCCGACGCGTCGGCGTTCGGCGGCATCTTCGGCATCCGCGAATATCCCGCGCAAACGACGCCCCGCCAGTTCGAGGCGCTGCTATCTGTCGATTTCGGGTTCGTGCTGACGCAGAGCTTCACGTTCCTGGGGCGCGCGGCGGCGACCGAGAAGTTCCGGCTGCGGATGACGCAAATGGAAAATGCCGGCGACCGTGCGGTAAGCCAGGCCGATGCGCTGATCGACGCCAGCGACGACCTCATGTCCAACCGCTTCGTGCTGGGCGACCATCACTTCACACTCGCCGTCTATGCCAACTCGACCAAGGGTCTGCGCGATCATATGTCGGTTGCCCGCGCGGCGCTTGCCGACACCGGCATGGTAGCCGCGCGCGAAGGCGCGGCGCTCGAAGCGGCCTATTGGTCGCAACTCGTCGGGAACTTCGCATGGCGCGCGCGTCCCGCGCCGATCACGTCGCTCAACTTCGCGGCGTTCGCGCCATTCCATACCTTCCCGGCCGGAAGCGCGACCGGCAATCATTGGGGCGACGCGGTGGCGTTGCTCAAGACCAACGCGCGCAGCCCCTATTTCTTCAACTTCCACAAGGGCGATCTGGGTCACACGCTGATTATCGGCCCTTCGGGCGGCGGCAAGACGGTGCTGCTCAACTTCCTGATGACCCAAGCCGAAAAGACCGGCGCGCGACAAATCTTCATCGACAAGGATCGCGGCGCACAGATCTTCGTGGCAGCAAGCGGCGGCACCTATCTGGCGCTCCACAACGGCGTGCCGACTGGCTTCTCGCCCTTGAAGGCGCTCGCCAACCGCGCCGAAGACAAGACCTTCCTATCATCGTTCGTCCGCCAGCTCGTCCGCGCCGACGGCAAATCGATCTCGGTTCAGGAAGAACGGCTGATCGACGACGGCATCGCCGCGGTGATGAAACTCGATGCCGCCGATCGCTCGCTCAGCGCCTTGCGCTCTATGCTCGGTATGAAGGACGCCAGCGGCGTCGGCGCACGGCTGGAGAAATGGACGTCCGAAGGTTCGCTCGGCTGGGTGTTCGACAATCCAACCGACAGCATGACGCTCGATGCCCGATTCATCGGGTTCGACATGACCGACTTCCTCGACAATGCCGACATTCGCACGTCGGTCATGCTCTATCTGTTCCACCGGATCGACCGGCTCCTGACCGGCGAGCGGATGATTATCTGCGTCGACGAATTCTGGAAGGCGCTCGGCGACGAGGTGTTCCGCCGCTTCGCCCAAGACGGCTTGAAGACCTACCGGAAGCGTAACGCGGTGCTGGTGTTCGCCACTCAGTCACCGGCCGATGCGCTCAAAAGCGACATCAGCCATTCGATCCTCGAACAGGTCGCCACCAAAATCATGCTGCCCAACCCGTTCGGGGCGCGGCGCGATTATGTCGAAGGCTTCGCGCTATCGGACGCCGAGTTCAAGCTTATCCGCGAAGACCTCGCGCCAGAAAGCCATAAATTTCTGGTCAAGCAGGGGCACGATAGCGTCGTGGTCGAGCTCGATCTGAGCGGTCTCGACGATGCGCTGGCCGTCCTGTCAGGCCGCGCCGAGACAACCGCAATTGCAGATGAAGTCATCGCCGAAGCCGGCACCGATCCCGCCGTCTGGCTTCCCCTCTTTCATCGACGGCGGCGTCCAAGCTGAAAGGTGAGACCAATGAAAAAGACTGTGATGGCACTTTGCGCGGGCGCCGCGTTCTTGGCTCCGTTGCCCGCGATGGCGCAGGGTATCGCCGTTTACGACAACGCCAATCTGCTCCAGCAGGTGCAGGCGGTGAGGCAAGCGCTTCAAGTCGTCGCTCAGGGCAAGCAGCAGATCGCCGAAGCGCAACGGCTCTACCAGGATTTGAACAAGCTCACCGACATTCCCCAGCTTGCGCAACAGCTCAAGACCGACGCGCTGCGCCAGCTCGATACATCGAGCGGATCGCTCCAAGGCTTCGGGACCGGCGATCTCAACGTCGTCGGTGCCGCGCGCGGTAAAGCTGAATCCGTCTATCGCGGCCTGCTGACGCAATTGGGTGTCGGCGGATCCGATCAATCGCGGGCGGCGTTCGATCTCAACGCGCGCGACATCGGCATTCAGGCGGGCCTTGCCGAGAACGTCGGCGCGGCGGTCACGTCCCGAACGCAAGGTCTCGAACAGTTGCGCAGCCGACTGGCAACGGCCGGCACGGCGAAGGAAGTCGCAGACCTGACGGCGCGGCTCCAACTCGAGACCGCCGCGATGCAGAACGACCAACTCCGGTTGCAGGCTATCGCGTTGCAGCAACAGGCAGACGACCGCGCGCGGGGTGCCGCCGCGGATGCCGATCTGTTGAGGCGGCGAGCGGCAGCACTTTCATATTATCGTGGACAATAAGGTGCGCAGGCTCGCCCCAGCGTTGGCATTCATCAGCCTGCTTGCGGGATGCGGCACGTCCAAGCCGCCTGCCGACATGCCACTCCGCGACGCCAAATATTACGAGGCGAACCCGGCGGAAATGCCGCCGATACAGAGCATTTGTGATCAGTGGAAAGCCTCGAAGGTGCCTGTCGCGGCGTTCCCATCGGTCGTTGTGAGCAATTGCAACGCCGTCCTTGAAGCCAGGGAGTTCGCGAAACGGCAGGCCGCGCTGCGCTCGTATCGGGGCGAGAAATGACCACCTCTGCGAGCGAACGGTAGCCCGGCATGGACTATACCGGCCATGTCTTCACAACGATGTTCGAAGCGCTCAACAGCGCGCTCGCGGGCATAGTCGGCAAATATGCCGCCGTGATCGGCATCGTGGCGCCCGCGCTGCGGATCGGCATCGTGATCTACATATCGCTGCTCGGCTACGCGATCATGCGCGGCGCGGTGCAATATCCCTTCCGCGAATATGTCTATCGCGGTGTCCAGCTCGCTTTCCTCTATTTCGCGGTCACATCGCTCTACGGAAGCCAGATCGGGCTGTTCGCGCTCGGCGGACTTCCGGGGCAGTTCGCGACCGCACTCGGCGGCGCGGATGTCGGCGGCCTTGGCGACTTCTACGACAAGCTGGCGGGTTCGGGCTTCGCTGCGGCCGAAACGATGCGGACGATCGCCGACAATTATCAGAAAGCGCATACCGGCATATTCCCCGATTTCGGTTACGCGGTGCTTTCGGCGGTCATGGTCTTCGCCGTCATCGTTCTGACGGTCGTATGTGCCGCGATCGGCTTTGTGATCAGCGCGTTTGGGCTGTTCGCGCTCGCTTTGCTCTCAGTCGTCGGTCCGCTGTTCGTGACGGCACTCCTGTTCGAGTCCACGCGCGGCTATTTCTTCGCGTGGCTCGGCGCCTGCATCAATTATCTGATGCTGATCGTGTTCGCGCTCATCCTGACGCTATTTCTGACCCAGATCGGCGAAACGATACTCGCCACGATTTCCGAGAACGACGACATCGTGTTCGTGGCGGTCAAGGCCATCGCCTTTTATACGCTCGGTTTCTTCTTCTTCCTGCAAATCCCCGGGCTCGCCGCGTCGTTGGGCGGCGGCGGCCCGGCGCTCGCCAATCAGTTCGCCTCCGCAATCGCGGCGGCGGGCGGCTTCGTGGCCGGTCGCGGCATGAGCGGCACACGGGCCACCAGCCAAGCGATCGCCCGAGGCGTTTCGCGCGGAATCGACCGTTATCGCGGTTCCGGTGCCGTCAGCCGGGGGCAATTATGAAGGAGGACCAATGCGTCAGGGCATAAAGACTGCGGTTCTGGGACTCGTGCTGATCGCACCCGTCAGCACAGCCATCGCCACCTCCAAATCTCCAAAGCTCGCGCGCTGCGACGGGAAACATCGTCGTCCTGCCAATGTCTATGGCTCGATATTGCCGACAGTCGATCCCGCAAATGGAACCGTGATCCCTGCCAGTGCGCCACAGGGCGGCGTCGATGTATTTCCGCTTGTCGATCCGGCGAACCCAAATCCGCGTAGCGCGCCGCCACGTCCCGGCGACAAACCTGCACCGCAAGTGCCACCGATCGGCGCGATCAGCCCTCCGACCTCCTACGGGAGCTGCTGAACGATGGCCCGCGGTGTCACCGACAAGGACGATCTCAAAGCCTATTTCGCGGAAGCTGCGAGCTGGGATCATGACCGCCTGCTCGCCGCCAACCGCTCAAAGCGGCTCGCGTGGATCGTCGCGGGCGTGGCCAGTGGGCTCGCCG
>JBDTLS010000145.1:0-7477 GCA_039934655.1 Sphingobium sp. | reverse complement strand
TCTGCCCGTTGATGATGTAATCGTCACCATCCCGTCGCGCCTGCGTGCGCAGCGCACCGAGGTCAGACCCGCCGGACGGTTCCGAGAACAACATGGTCCAAAGTTCGCGGCAAGCCAGCGCCGGCGGCAGGAACTTCTGCCGCATCTCTTCAGTACCATAGGCCAGCAGCGACTGGCCACACTGGTTGACTGCAATCGGATTTACGGTCAACGGGTGAATTATGCCCGCGCGCTTGACTTCTTCGTCAATGATCAGCTGCGTCTCAGGATCAGCCGACAGTCCCCACGGCGCCGGCCAATGCGGGACCGCATAGCCCTTCTTCGCCAGATCGTCGTAAGACGGATTGGGATTTTCATCGAACCAGCGACGCACTTCGATACGGCGAGGATCGTCTTCGCCCGGCAGGTTGAAATCCATGTCATCTCTCCTGTTTTCGGCCCGCCTCTGGCAACGGCCTCATTCACGCGCTGAACAAAGCTTTAAACAGCCGAATCAGCAACGAATCATCTCGAAGTAATATAGTACGCTTGTTTTATATCCTGCACAATCTCTCTGCTGTCAAATCTGGCGGCACGCTGACGGAAACCACCTGCGCGCGTTGACCGCCTCCTCGGCTCAAGGTTTCGAAATCAGGAAGGCTTTGCACGAATTGAAGATCCAGGTTTCCATGAACGCGGTCATGTCAGGATCACCGCGACCAAGCGCGCTCATTGCGCCAACCAGGCACGACCAGTTCAAAACTTCCTGTTGGCCGCTGTCCTCGATCTGCGCTGAAGTATAGTTCCGCCATACATCATAGTCGCGGTTGACCATCGCTTCGAACAAGGTGCGATCGGCCGGTATATCGGGCCACAGATAGTGCGTTTTCTTGGTCAGAAATGCATGGGACCAGCTCGACGATGCGACCAGCGCAGCGCGATAGGGCGATTCCGCAAGAATTCGCGCTGTTTCGGCCCCCATATCGAACAAGCGCCCCGGCGTCGGTGCCGGCGGGTCCAGGTCCGCGTCCGTGAGTTCCTTTGAAAAATTGGGCAATCCGCCCTTTTGCGCGATGACCTGGCGGCCATAGCAATTGATAGAGACCGGCAGGATCGGATAATCAAATCCCTTGCGATCATAATCCAGGTAGAAGATCGCGTTGGTGAATGCGTGGCCGAGCGGGTGATGCAGCGGCTTGTACGAATAGGCTGCGTCAAACCCGGCCGCGATCAACTCGCTCGCCAGATGCTTCGCCGCTGCCTGCGCGCCCGGCAGGACGAATTCCTTTTCGACCGGCTCGCCCCAGATGTTGTTGGGAAAGTTGTGGAAGCGGAATTCGGGATGCGCATTGATGCAATATGGCGGGACGATATCTTCCTTGAAATTCTCATACTGATCGTCACCCCAGATCAGCACGAAGTCAGGATTGAACTCATCGAGCGACTGGCGCGCCTGCCGCGTCCAATCCATCATTTCCTTGCGATGCGCCGCAGCCGCGGCCTCGCCATTGTCGGAACTCCATTCCTTCTGCATGGCTTCAGGCCAGCCTGCAGCCGTCTTCAGCTCTTCAGGCAGATTGGGGTTCTTCAGCATCTTCTGCAACAGGCCCGACATGTTCTTGTCCGGCCAAATCAGCATCGGATAGTGACTGATCCCAAGAATCAAAATCTCGGCCATGGTGCTTCATCCTTCCTTAAATCTAGCTAAGACCACCTGGGTCAGCGAATGGCCCCTGCCGAGCGCAAATCCGCGATGCGATCTGCATTGAGACCAAGTTCACGCAGCACCTCATCCGTATGCTGCCCGGCGCGCGGGGCCACCCCGCCAACCTGCGCCGGCGTGTCGGCAAACTCGACCGGATGCCCCGCTGCGCGGATTGGACCATATTCGTCCGTGTCATACTCGACGACACATTCCAGATGCCGCGCCTGCGGATCCTCCAGAAATTCTTCAACGGTCTTGACCTTGCCGATCGGCAAACCCTCACCCAGGATGATCGCCTCAAGTTCGTCGGAACTGAATTTCACCGACCCCTTTTCGAGCTCCTGCCAAAGCACCTCCCAATTCTGAACGCGCTTGATCGGATTGCTGAAACGTTCATCGTTCAGCAAATGCTCGACGCCAAAGATTCCGGCGATCTGCGCAAACTGCTGATCCGTCTGGAAATAGCCCATGAACACGCCGTCCGACGTCCGGAACGGGCGCGTGGTGTTAACGATCGGCGTACGGTCCTCGCCCTCCACGAAACAATGATTATGGAGATTATCGACCAAGCTGAAAAACGAGAACGCCTTCATCAGCGGGATCGAGACGAACTGGCCCTTCCCTCCGTTTCGTTCCCGATAAAACAGCGCCGCAGTGATCGCGCTGACGGCAGCCGTGCCCGCGAACTTGTCCACGAACATCGAACGTAGCGGCACGGGCGGCCCCTCCGGGTTTTGCAGCCACATCGCACCCGACAGGGACTGGATCACCTGATCGTAAGCAGGCCGGTCGGCATAAGGGCCATCCGTCCCGAAACCGGTAATCATGACATAGATGAGGCCCGGATTGATCTGCTTGAGTTGATCATAGCCAAGGCCGAGCCGTTGCATGGCCGCCGGCCGTGAATTCACCAGGATCACATCGCATTCCCCAGCAAGCGTTTGCGCGATCTTTCGCCCGTCCTCGCTTTTGAGATCGAGCTGGATGCTGCGCTTGCGACGGTTCACCGCGAAGAAATGCGCACACATGCCCTTGTGCTGCGGCTTGACGTTGCGAAACGGATCACCCGTCAAGCCTTCCACCTTGATGACCGTAGCCCCCAGATCGGCAAGCATCGTCCCGGCGAGGGGGCCGGCCACCATCTGAGTGATTTCCAGCACCTTGACACCCGCCAGAGGGCCGCTGCGTGATTCATCCGCCATTATGATCCTCTTCATCGGGGACGCGCCGTCAGCGCGTTTGTGTTTATACGTGCGTTTTATATAATCCGGTTTTCGACAGCTGCCAATCCCTTTCTGTCCCGCGGTTTCGAGCCAGCCGATCTCCCTCTAATAAAGGTTTCCAGAGCTTATCCGCTACTACAAAATACGGATCGCCGGCATCGGCGAAAGGAAGCAGGCGCGGAAAAAGCGATCTAAGTCACCCACACTAAAATGAAACGATCGTTCGATTCGACGTTCGGTTTGGTATGCCGGTCACGCGATCACGGCCTTGCCGTTGCCAATCACTTTCGTCTCGCGCTCGATCGCGAAGGCCTGGAAAGCCACGGTCTCCCCGTCGCGCCACGCCTCGATGCGCAGCGACTCACCGGGATAGACAATGCCGGTGAAGCGAGCTTCGATATGCTTCAGGCGATCCGGCTCGAACCCGGTAAATTGGCTGAGGATCGCTCGCTGGCAAATGCCGAATGTGCACAGGCCATGCAGGATGGGTTCGTGAAATCCCGCCGCGCGCGCCGCATCGGGATCGACATGCAGCGGGTTCAGATCGTTCGACACCTGTCGATAGATCAGCGCCTGCTGTCGCAAGGTCGGCAATATCAAAACCTTGTCGGGCATCCGATCAGGAATGGGATGCGGCGCTGGCTGCCGCCCGCTCCCTCCCCCCAATCCGCCCTCCGCACGTCCGAAGGCCGTATTGGTGACAGTGGCGAAAGGTTCGTCATCTCCGACTAGGTACAGGTCCGATTGGTCGCGAAAGACCGCACCCTTGTCGACCCCCTTGTCCCAGGCGCCGATCATCCGCGACTTGACCCGCGCCTCTCCGCTCGTGGGGGCTGGTTTGTGCATCGTTACCGCCTGCTCAGCATGCAGGACCTTATTGTAGTTCAACCCCGCATGAGCGATGGGAGAATTGCTCAGCACCCCCATTGAAAAGAAAGTGGGAAGGACGGAGAGATTTTTTTCGTAAACATAGGCCAGTTCGCGCTGGTCGAGCGGATCGCCGGGCATGCCCAGCCCGAGCGCATAAAGCATGACGTCGCGCTCATCCCAACGATAGCTGAAGCCGCATTCCAGCTTCATGAGTTCGGCATAGGGTAGAACCATATCGCTCTCTCGTCCTGACCGCGTTCGCCCGCGCAAGCCGGTCGTCAACACGAACCGTGAGACGATCGGTCGCTGCGTTGCGGCAATCGATCGGAAGATGCGAAGCTATGCGATAGCTGCTGGTGCTTGAAGACCCTTCGCGCCCAAAGCGCAGACGAAGCGGTAACTACCACATTTGCGTTAAACAGAGATCGTCGCGATTGCCGCGTTGACTCATCGCCGCCCAGAGGGCGAGCAAAGGCAGGGTCCGGAGCGGCGCGGAACGGTTTGGCCCGGACGCGCTGGTTCGCGCGCCCCCACTTGCGGCTTGACCACAGATTGCACATGCAGATTTGGGAGGAGATGATGCAGGAACCCGACCGATCCGGTCCGCTGACCGGCCTGCGAATCGTCGAATTTGCAGGCATTGGCCCCGGCCCACACTGCGCGATGCTGTTGTCCGACATGGGCGCCGATGTCCTGCGGATCGTTCGACCGGGCGGCGGCCAGCTTGCGGCCAATCCCGTCACCGAACGGGGCAGGGCCACGCTGACGCTCGATCTGCGAGACGCAAAACATGTTGCGCGCGTATTGCAGATCGTCAGCCGTGCGGACGTCGTGATCGAAGGCTATCGTCCTGGCGTCATGGAGCGCCTCGGCCTTGGGCCGGAAGAAGTGTTCGCCGTCAACCCGCGCATCATTTACGGACGCATGACTGGCTGGGGCCAGAACGGGCCGCTGGCGTTGCGGGCAGGTCACGACCTGACCTATATCGCGGTCACCGGCGTGCTGGCGGCACTCGGCAGACCCGGTGAGCGCGCCGTGCCGCCCATGAACCTGGTCGGCGATTTTGGTGGTGGCTCAATGTTTCTCGCCATGGGCATTCTTGCCGCGCTGTGGGAGCGGGAGCGGTCGGGCCGCGGCCAGATCGTCGATGCCGCGATCGTCGACGGGGTCGCGGCGCTGCTCGCCGGGGCCGCCGGTCACCTCCCGCGCGGCGATCTGTCGTTCGAACGCGGACACAACCTGTTGGTGGACGCATCCAACTATAATCGGACCTACTTGTGCAAGGACGGCCGGGAGTTGGCCGTCGCCGCGATCGAACCGCAATTCTATCGGACGCTGCTCGAGTGCATCGGTGCGCCGGAGTCGTGGCTTGAGGATCAGTACGAGCCGTCCGTCTGGCCACAGCGATCGGCGGCGATGGCCGCCATCTTCCTGACCCGAACCCGCGACGAATGGGCCGTGATCATGGAAGATTGCGACGCTTGCACCGCACCCGTGCTCGAATTCGACGAGGCAAGGACTCATCCACATATCGCCGCGCGGAACGGATACTTGCTGCACGAGGGGATCGTGCAGCAGGCGCCGGCGCCGCGCTTTTCGCGTACGCCGGGTGCCATCGCACCCGACGAACCGGGCGAGGCGATGCTCAACCGCTGGGGGCTAGGCTGAGGCAAAACCGGGCTGGCAGCTGCGCCGCCTTCAAAGCGTTTCGGCGAGGAACCGCGACGCTGCCTGAGAGCTGATGCTGCGCTCGACATCGGCAGGCAGTCCCAGCGAACGGATCCACCGAGCGGGATCCTGCTGCATGATCGGATAAGGATAATCGGTCCCGGCAAAGACCTGCCCCGGTGCCATCCGCGTTGCCAGATATGTCAAATATTCCGGATCATAAACGTTCGTGTCATAGAAGAAGCGCCGCGCCTGATCGGTCGGTGCGACGGGGCTTTTCCCCCCGAAGCCATCCGTTCCCGACCAGCCGAGCTGCAAGCGACCCAGTATCGCGCCAAGGGTCCCGCCGCCATGGCTGAAACCGATGCGCAAGCGCGGATAGCGGCTGAGGACGCCGCCCATGATGATCGATGCGGCCGTCATTCCGGTATCGACCGGAAACAGCGCATAGCCCGTGAGGTTGGGGTCAGGCGACACCAAGCTTTTCGCAGCGATGGGATGCAGCGCGTGGACCAGAACAGCCATGCTCTCCGCCTCGGCGGCTTCCCAGAAAGGGTCGAACTCGGCCGCACCGAGCAGCTTACCATTGATATTACTGCCGATTTCGACACCGCAGAGGCCGAAATCGGCCTTCAGCCGACGCAACATCGCCACCGCTTTGTCCGGATCCTGCAACGGGACCGAACCCAGTCCACGAAAGCGCGAAGGCGCGGCGCTCACCATGCTTGCGATCAGGTGATTGGTCGCATCACACAGGATCTGCGCGTCTGCGGTATCGAGCCAGTAGGACAGCAACTCCGGCATCGGCGAAAGGACCTGCATGTCCACGCCATCGCGATCCATGTCCTCCACGCGCCGCGCCACGTCCCACGACCGCGCATCGAGCTTCCTGAACGGCGTCTCGCCGATCATCAGCGTCCCTTCGACCGACGATTGACACTGCATGCACGGCCATCGCGACGCCACGTGAGCGCCGGGCGCTGTGGGAAAGTCCAGCGGCGAGACGTGCGAATGAACATCGATAAATTTGGCCAAGTTGCTGCGCCCTCTTGCTTGCTCCCTCCATCCGGCTGAATACCGCCACCGCAGGTTAGACTTTCCGGCTGATCACTTCCTTCATGATTTCCGAGGTTCCACCATGTATCCGGTGGATGCGCGTGTCTCGCCACAATCGCGCGATCGGATATTCGTTCATATAGCCCGCCCCCCCATGCAGTTGCAGCGCGGCATCGACGATGTGCCAGACGTTCTCAGAGTGCCATAATTTGGACGCCGCCGCCTGTTCCGACGTCAGCAAGCCCTGCAGATGCTGTATTCTGGCCCAGTCCAGGTGAGCCCAACCCACTTGCAGGCGCGCGGCCATGTCAGCCAACGTAAAGCGCGTGTTCTGAAAGTCGAATATCGGTTTTCCGAAGGCCTTGCGCTCCTTCACGAACCGCACCGCCTCGTCGAATGCACGTTGCGCCTGTGCCTGCGCGCTGGTCGAGAGCGCCAGCCGTTCCTGCCCCAGTTCAGACATCATGTAGCGGAAACCATGTCCCTCTTCGCCCAGAAGGTTCGACACTGGCACGCGAACGTCGTTGAAGAACAGTTCCGAGGTATCGGCGCCATGCAGGCCGATCTTGTCGAGGTTACGCCCGCGCTCGAATCCGGGCGAATCCGCTTCCACCAGGATCAACGAGACCCCTTTCGCGCCCTCATCGCCGGTTCGCACTGCCAGGAACACCAGATCCGACAGCAGCCCGTTCGAGATGTAGAGCTTGCTTCCGTTGATCACATAGTGATCGCCATCGCGGCGCGCCGTGGTGCGCAGATTCTTGACATCGGACCCACCCCCCGGCTCGGTCATCCCCAGCGCAGTGATGATCTCCCCGCTGATCATGCCCGGCAGGTAGCGGGCTTTGAGCTCCTCCGACCCGTAGTGCAGCAGATATGGGGCGGTGATCAGCGACTGCAGGCTGACCCCTACGGGCGCGTTGATGTAACCGATTTCTTCGAGGAAGACCAAATCATACGAGATGTCCAGACCTAC
>JBDTLS010000144.1:0-7525 GCA_039934655.1 Sphingobium sp. | reverse complement strand
GATGCGGCGGATGCCGAGGCGATCTGCGAGGCCGCACAACGCCCATCAATGCGCTTCGTACCGGTGAAGAGCGAAGAGGTTCAGGGGGCCGCAACGGTGTTCCGGGTGCGGGAGTTGCTGATCCGGCAGCGCACCCAGGCGATCAATGCCTTGCGCGGCCATCTGACGGAGTTCGGCCAGATAGCGCCCAAAGGTGCTGCAAATATCTCCCGTCTGATCGCCATTGTGGATGACCCGGACAGCGGCCTGCCAACTCAGGCCGTTGCGACATTGCGGGTGCTTGTCGACGCGCTCGTCGGCTTCGACGCACAGATCGCGAAGCTGAACGCCGAGATCTCTCATCGAGCCAAAGAGAATGAAGTGGCGCGACGGCTGATGACGGTCCCGGGCATCGGTCCGCTGATCGCCACGGCCATCGCGGTGCTGGCCCCGCCGCCCGAAACGTTCCGCCGCGGCCGCGACTTCGCCGCCTGGCTCGGCCTCGTGCCGCGACAACATTCAACGGGCGGCAAGCAGCGCCTCGGAGCGACAACGAAGATGGGCGAGCGATCGCTGCGACGTTTGCTCATTATCGGTGCCAACAGTGTCATCATCAAACAACGCGTACATCCAGCAGCGCGGCCAGGCACATGGCTGGCAGGAATGCTGTCGCGCAAACCCTCGATGCTGGTGCGCGTCGCGCTGGCCAACAAGATGGCGCGCATCGTCTGGGCGTTGATGATCAAGGGCGAAAGTTACCGGGCTCCGGCTGCGGCGGCATAAGCCGACCGTCAGTCGCGAGGCGTCGGAGCGTAGGAGGGCAAGGAGCAGTTTGGCGCAACGGTCGTGAGACGGGGATCGGGAAAGCCAGTGTGCAACAGAGTGCCTTTGAGCACGCGGCTTTGATCTGGACCCGACCCGCGAACATCATACGGGCCTGCGGCACTTGTAAGGCCGCATCATGAGGCCGGACATATGTCAGCACCCGACACGTGCCACGATTTGCTTAAAAAACCCTCTTGCGTATCGGGCGGTTACATATGTTGCATAAATCCTACTGGGTATGATTCAGCCTTTATTTGAGGTTGCTATGCAACGCGGATGGTAGTTGGTGTTCCGATTTGCGAGAAGCGATTGAGGATTGCAGCGCGGACTTTGATCTCGGTTATCTGACGATCGAAGGTGCGGGAGGCGACGCGCTGACCGAGGAGCTTGAAGCAGTGCATTTTCGTTTCGACGAGGCAGCGGCGGTGATAGCCGCTCCACTTCTTCCAGATGGTGCGTCCCAGCCGTTTGATCGCGCGCAGCGTTTCATTGCGGGCAGCCGTGCCAGGGTCATCCTCTTTCCATAGTCGTCCGTTGCGGCGGACTGGAATGATCGCATGAGCATCGCGTTCGGCGATTGCGGCATGGCACTTCTTGGTGTCGTACGCGCCGTCCCCACCCACGCTGCTGATCTTTTCGTCCTGTGGGATCTGCGCCAACAGATCGGGGAGGACAGGGGCATCGCCGATCGCGTTGGTGGTGACTTCAATAGCCCGGATATCAAGCGTTTCCGCATCGATCCCGATATGCACCTTGCGCCACTGGCGACGATAGGAGGCGCCGTGCTTGCGTGTTCGGTCCTCGCCCATCCCCCGGATGGGCTGCGCTTCCTCACTCCACTCCCCCTCACCCATCATCTTGATGCCGGTGCTGTCGACCAGAAGATGCAGGCCGCCAGAATTGGGACGCCCGCCAAGCGTCACCGGCAGCGTCTTCTGGCGCCGACATAACGTCGTATAATCCGGCACCGGCCAGTCCAGATCAGCCAGCTTGAGCAGGCTCGCCACCAGACCCGTCGCCTGCCGTAGTGGCAAGTTGAACAGCGCTTTCAGCGTCAGGCATAGTTCGATCGCGCTGTCCGAAAAACGAGCGGGACGTCCCGGACGTCCACACGGCGCCGATATCCACTGCATGTCCGGATCATACCAAACATCCAGAGAACCGCGCTGCTTCAGCGCCGCATTATACGCGCTCCAGTTCGTCGTGCGATACTTCGGTGGGGCTGGATTGGACATAACCGCCCCCTAACGCACTCGATTCGTCCAAGAAATCCCCCATGCGTAATTACGCAACAAAGCCCTTCAAAAGCCTGTAAACGCTGGCTTCCGATACGAAGTAACGCTTCTCGTCGGTGAACCGCACGGCCAGTTCGCGCGGAGACATCTCGGTCTGCTCCAGCGCCATTTCGATGATCTGATCGTGGATCTCGGCGGGGATGCGGTTCGGCGGTTCGAAACGCTCAAGATAGTCGGGCGCCGCGGCGACCGCCAGGCGCTGAACACGCGGTCCGATGGGCATGTCTTGCTCCAGTCGCTCGTCATAGCGCACACCCCGTCGCAGTCTGGGGCGAGTACGTCGACAAACCCGTCCTCTGCTACGACTTCCACTTGTATGTCAGGATAAATCGCGAATAGCCGAAGATGTGGGGATTGAGCGCATCGCTCAGATGTGTCGCTGGCGCGAAGCCCGCGGTCCGCCGCCGGTCCCGTGTCGCATCAGTCAGCCGTTCAAAAACCGTCATAAAACTGCCCTTGTCGTTGAACCCGCTATAAACACATATGCGACTAACTCGCAATATCGTTGTTTGCCAAGCTTACGACAAAATGGGATGCAGGCATTGTGGCTTCACCAATCAAGCGGTCGCGATCCTGCGCTAGATCGCTTTCCTGTGCCGATTCGCTTCGGCGTGCCGGCTGGACTTTGCTTTGCCGCCGATGGCACTGATGGCGCGACAAGCTGCTACCAGCCTGCATAACCACCAAACAGAACGGTACGCCACCGTACGCGAACCTCACCAAATTTCGCGCAAAATCTTCATTGGCACCGTTCTGGACGGTAACCGCCAGCGGCTGGCCGGTTTCGTTGTTGAAGAAGCCCATTTATAGCTCCCCACAATAAACCACAAAAATGACGGCCTGATTGCAGGCATCCGCGGGAAAGAATCGCATTGGCGAAATGCGTCAGCCGCACAGTGCCTGAAGGGGGAAAAGATGATGAGATCGAAAGCGCTGATGATCGGGGCCGCGATACTTTTGTGTCTGGGCGGTGCTTCATCCTCTTTTGCTCATCACTCGTTCGCGATGTTCGATATCAAGAAAAAGATGGTCATCGACGGCGTCGTAAGCCGCTACTTCTGGACAAACCCGCATGTCTTTATCTCGCTCGATACCCAGACCAAAGCGGGCAAGACCGAGCGTTATGCCATCGAGGCCGCCAGCATCAGCATTTTGAGCCGCCACGGCTGGAAGGTCAGCTCGATCAAAGTGGGGCAACGCATTCGCGCGACCTTCAATCCGCTGAAGAATGGCGAAAAGGGCGGCCTGCTGATTCAGGTCCAACGCCCAGATGGCAGTATCCTGAAACAATGAGCGGGTGCGCGCGCCCGGATGCAATGCCGCGACTTCAAAACAGATCAACGGCAAAAACACTGCAAAATAAGGGAAGAAAATAATGACACACTATGATGATCTTGGAATAAGAGGGGCAATTTCGTCCCGCCGCGTGCTGAGCACTGTCTCGCATCTCGCGCTGCTGTTTACACCGCTGGGCCTCGCTCCGGCCGCCGCTCAGGAGGCGCCTGCAAACGCCACAGCGCAACCGCGCGAAGAAGTCGTCTCCACTGAAATTCTGGTGACCGCGCGGCGCAAGGAGGAATCGCTGACCGAGGTTCCCGCCTCGATTACAGCTTATTCCGCGGACTTTCTGAAAAAGCAGAACATCCAGAGCTTCACCGACTATGCGACGAAGATTCCCAACCTGACCTTCCAATATGGTCAGGGCACCGATTTTTCCTCGGTCGGCTTTGTCGGCGGACGCCAGACCACGGTGCGCGGTGTCGCCGGTGCGAACACCACCGCTTATTATATCAACGATACGCCGGTGCCTGCCTCTATCAGTCCTCAGGTGCTGAACCTCGACCGGATCGAGGTGCTGAAGGGCCCGCAGGGCACATTGTTCGGCGCCAGTTCGATGGGCGGCAACCTGCGCTTCATCACCCGCGAGCCTTCGTTTGCGGATAACAGCTATACCGCGCAGGTGCAGGGCGGTAGCACCAAGGGCGGCGGCTTCGACTTCGACGGCAACGCCCGCGCCGACATCGTGCTGGTGCCCGACCGGGTTTCGCTCAATGTGGCCGGCGGCTACCTGCGCGAATCCGGTTTCATCACCCGCGCCTTCCCCGACGGCTCCGGCAATCTTACTTATAAGGATGGCGAGGGCCGTAACAACGCCTACTCGGCTTCTGCGGCGCTCCGGATCAAGCTGACCGACTCGCTGGAAGCGACGCTGAGCGGCATCGGGCAGATATCGGACCTGAAAGGCTTTCCGGCCGCCTATGTACCGCTACCCGCCTACAAGCCGGTTTCCTACACGCTGATCCGCGAGCGGGATGTGCAGGAATATTCGAAGGACAAATGGGGCCTCGGCTCGCTCGTCCTCAAATATTCGGGTGATGGCTTCTCGGTCGTATCGTCGACCAGCTTTTTCGCCCGCCGCACAAAGGAACTCGAAGACTCGACTGAGGGCAACAACGATTTCATCGAGGATTGCACGCCCACCGACGACGGCGGCACTGTGGGGCTTTGCACCAATGCAGGCCGACCGGCATTGCCGACGATCAACATCGCCAAGGACCGTCGCTTCACCTCCGAAAACCGCGTTTCTTTCGATGAAGGCACGCTGCTGCCGCATCTTTCCGGTATTGTAGGCGTGTTCCACCAGCATCGCTTCAATAGCTTCTACCAGCCACCCATCCTCGTCCCCGAACTCGGCGCGGCAGGCCTGGATCCGTCCTATGTTACCAATCAGATCTATCCGACCCATGAAAACAACACCGCCATCTTCGGTGAGCTTTATTATGAGGTCGTGCCGAAGCTGACCGTCACGGTCGGCCTGCGCAAATATTGGATCACCCAGAAGGCGGACTCGACCTTCGCACAGGGCATTTTCGGCCCTCCGGGTGGCAGTTTCTATCCCGCACGATCAACCAAACAGAACGGCGTGGTGCCGAAGTTCGTGATCTCCTACGCGCTACCGAATAACGGCACGATTTATGCCTCTGCGGCAAAGGGCTTCCGGGTTGGCGGTTCGCAGGGACGGCTGCCTGATAACTGCCAGGGGGACTTGGCGGCCATTAACCGTACACAAGACGACACGCTGCAATACAAATCCGACACGCTGTGGAGTTATGAGATCGGCGCGAAGGGCCAGTTTGCCAACCGGCGGATCAACGTCTCGACCGCTGCGTTCCAAATCGACTGGTCCAACATTCAGCAACAAGTTGGACTGCCTGTCTGCACATTCAGCTTTATCTCCAACGCAGGCAAAGCCAGGATCCGTGGCGCCGAAATGGATATCTCGGGCCGTCCCATCGCCGATGTCCCGCTCAGCATCCAGCTCGGGCTGGGATATACCGACGCTATCCTGCGCGATCCGGGCCTTATCCAGCAGGCGCCCAATACCCGTTTGACACAGGTGCCCAAATGGACCGCCTCTATCTCGGGTAACTACGAGTATCCGGTGACGGACAGCGTCTCTCTGATTGCCAGCGCGGACTATAGCTACACCAGTTCGGTCAAGCTCGTGAACACCGCCGGTGGCTTCCTGACACGCCAGCCGTTCAACATCGTCAACGCCACGCTGGGCGTCAGTTTCGGCAAATCGCAGCTGCTGATCTACGGCAAGAACCTGCTCGACAAGCACCTCAACCTGGGCGACCTCTACAGCTCGGGTTTTGAACGTACAGAGGATCTTGGCGGTGGCAACACCCAGCGCCTACCCCGTGCAGCGGTCAGTCGTCCGCGTCAGATCGGTGTGCAATACAGGGTCAATTTCTGATATGATACTTGCTCGGGCTGCGGTGACGACACTGCGATTTGGCGGCTGCATCCTTGCCGCTGCGATACTGGTCCCCACCGCTCCCCGGGCGAGCGCCGAAACGCCGCCGATGCCGCATGTGACGCCGGTGCCCGCCAGCGGCAAGCTGCCGCTCTCTTCGGCGGCGCGCAAAGGCACCGAATATGTCGATCTCGCCAAAGCGGGCTATGTCGAGGAGGAATATTATCTCTCCGGCGTAGCCCCGGCAATCACCGCCGACGGCAAGGTCGTGACCCAGGCGCCCTATGTTACGCGCTTCCTGATCCGCAAGCCCAAGGACCCGGCACGCTTCAATGGCACCGTGGTGATCGAACCGTTCAGCTGGTTCGGTGAGCGCGCCGCGGGCTGGATCCTCACCCGCGATTATCTGGTGCGCAAGGGCTATGCATTCGTGGGCTATACGCTCAACATTAACCAGCCCGAGCACGACCCCAAATTCCCGCTCACGCCGCAGAACCCCTCCATCCAGAGCCAGAGTATCAAGCAATATGGCGACATCGTGAACTTCGAGTTCATGCGCCGGTTCGATTTTGCGCGCTATGCCCCGCTCGGCAGCTATTATGATGAAAAGCGCTTCGAGCGCGGCGGCTTGCCCGATCCGTTCGTGCCGCAATCCCAGGGCATCGGCGCGCAGCTCGCGCTGCTGCTCAAGTCCAACCTGCGCGAAGGCCCCACCGCCGGGCTGAAGGTCGAGCGGGTCTATGTCGATAGCTGGGCGGTGACCGCGCAGGTGTGGCTCGATTATCTCGATCAGGGCCGCCACCAACAATGGCGCATGCCTGATGGCCGCCCGCTGATCGACGCCTATATGACCGGCAAGCTCGCGTATGGCGAGGTGGCGGGGGATGCTATTCGCGTGCCGCGCAAGATGCCCGACGGCATTCCCTTCGTGACGGTGTACAGCCAGTCGGAGACGCTGCACGATGCGCAGGAGGGCATCAAGCTGCCCGCCGATACGGACAAGCCGCAGCTGCGCTATTACGAGGTGATGGGAACGCCCCATCTGCGCGAGGCGGACCTTGGCACCAACGAGGTGGAGCTCTGGCCGAACGAGGGCGGCAAGCCCAATGATCCGCGCTGCCAGTTCGTCTATGACGAGCCATCGGAGCTGCCCTATTCGGCGATACTCGAGGCGATGGATCGCTGGGTCCGCAAGGGCGAGCCGATGCCCAAAGAACCACGTGTCGAGCGGCACGGCAAGGACGTCGTGCGCGACAAGGTCACCGGCAACATCGTCGGTGGCGTGCGCCCACCCTGGATCAAGGTTCCGAGCGCCGAATACTGGACCGATTACGAGACCGGCTGCGGCGTGATCTACGACAGCAAGGTTCCCTATTCGGCCAAGCGCCTGAAGGCGACATACGGCAATTATGCCACTTATGCGCGCCGTTTCGAGGAGGCAAAGCGGCAGTCGGTGGCGGAAGGCTATCTGCTGCCCGAAGATGCCGCCGCGCTCAAACCCATCGCCAGCCCGGCGGATTTCGAACGCGACGCCACGCCGATCAAGCGCTAAAGCATTTTCGAAGCAGATGATAACATCTTCTGGATCAGAAAACGCGGAAAACAAACAAGAACCAGAGCATGGACCGATTCAATATGATCGGATCATGCTCCAGAACGCGGTGCG
>JBDTLS010000143.1:0-7537 GCA_039934655.1 Sphingobium sp. | reverse complement strand
CAGCCCCATAGCAATCAGCGTCCAGAGGATCGAGTAACCGGATTGCACGATCTGGCTATTCGCCAGAGAATTGGCATTCCACGCTACCCCCAGCGCGTGGTGCGCCGTGCGCAACCAGACGGTGTTGGCAAGGACGAAGCCCAGCACGGCCATCGCCACCAGACCTTGGCGACCAACCACCCATTGCCCTGTGTCCAAGCGAGGCTGGGCTGACCTGAGCATCCTACGCCAGAGCGCCAGCGCGCTGAGCGCCAACAGGCCCGACAGGTCGACCGGGTTGAGAACGGGCAGATACGGCAGCGGATCGGTCACGCCCTCGGCCAGCAGACAACTTGCCAATGCTCCCCCATAGACCAGCACCGCCAGGACGAGTGCGCCATGCCACCAATAAGCCTTCGCATAGGGATTGAGCGGCCACCCGAACCCGGTCAGATCAGCGCCGCTCGACGCCTTGCCCGGCCATCGGGTAAGCGCGAGCAGCATCAGCGTTGCGCTGACGAGGAAGGTTACACCGGCCCATGACGTGCCCCATAGCGCGCCATGATCGACACCCAACCGGATACAATCCGCCAGCATGGACGTCAGCAGCAGTACCCCGCCGACGTGCATGGCGTGGGTCCAGCGCGAGACAGGCTGGCGGCGCAACAACCAAATATGCAGTCCGGCCGCCAGACCCCAGCATAGGACGTCAGGCAAATACAACAGGTGCCGCCCATGTATCACAATGGCAAGAAAGCACAGCGCCAACAGCGGCAGGCTCATCCGTCCCGGCCAACTGGCAACCGGCCAGTTCTTGCGCCTGCCAAACCATTCGGCCAATACCATCGCGCCGAGGATCGCCAGCACGGCAGCGTAAATCTGCATATGCGGTGAAAATACCGGCATTGGCGGCTCGCTCTGTATTACTGCCGGTAGCAACCGTTTGGCTTCGCGCATGAAGGCAAGGCAGATGAACGCAAACCCGGCGAGGAACCACGGGGGGCTTAGTTCTTGCTCGGCATTGGCATAAACGCGCGCCCAAACCGAGCCGCTATGGTCGAGGGGGTGGCGCATCAGCCACGCTGTGTAGAGCATGGGTATTGCCACCAGCATCGCCAGCAGAAAGCCGTTATTGGCGAGAGGTATCGCCGATATATTCGGCTCGGTCACGGCAAAGGTCAGCAACCCGGCAAGTGCCTGCAATGCAAGGCCGAAACAGCGGGGTATCCAGCGTGCTTGCCGTGCACCCACCCAAAAGGCACCCGCGCCCTCCAGCGCCCAGACCGACGAGGTCAAGTGGACATCCAGCGCCAGCGGCACCGCCAGTGTGACAAAACCCACACCGATGGCCAGCAGGCATTCGTTGAGCAACCGCATGTCATGTTGGCCCTTGCGCATGGTCACGGCCGCGACAGCGATATAGGCGGCGCCAAAACCCAGCGCCGCATAAGCGGAGGCAAAGGGATGATCGTGAACCAGCGCGATCTGAAGACCGAAACCCGCAAGCGCCGTTCCGAACAGCAATGTAGAATCAGCGTAGTTACCGAGCTTGCCCGGCGTATTATGTGCATAGAGAACCGCCGTGGCGAGGTAGATGGCCATCGAAACGATCAGGAAAACCTGACACAGCAGATAATGCGGAGCTTGATAGGCGGCAAAGCCCCAGGCCGATGCCAGCGCGAATGTGGCGACGAAACCGAGAAGGTTCAGCGGACGCCAGCTCTTTTTCCAGGCGATACCGAAGATCGCAAGATTGAGGATCGTCATATAGACGAAAAGGCCGAGCGGCGTATCGCTCTTGCCGCCCAGCAGCACCGGTACGGCAAAGCCGCCCAGAAAAGCGACAAAGGCCATCGCCAGAGAATTCTGCATGACGGCCAGCACGCATCCGAGTGCCGCAAACAGGATCATGAAGGCGAAGGCCACCAGCGGCGGCATGATGCCATAAGCCTTGGCGGCGGCAAAGATGACGAGATAGAGGACCGCAATGCCCGCCCCCTGCAACGACAGGGCAAAAGGAGGTCGTTCCACCCTTTTTCTGAGGCCCACGTACAGCAAGGCGACGCCCGCCGCCGCGACCAGAGCCAGCCGCGCCTCGATCGGGAACATACCGGCTATGGCGACGAACCGCACGAGAAAGACCAGACCGAGAAACAGGATAGCAAGTCCAGCGCGCACGATGGTATTTCCGCCGAGCAGCCAGTCGCGTGCTTTGGAGAGGAGTTGGTCGATCCGGCTTGGAGGCGCGGGAACATATGGAGCAGGCGCAGCAACGCTCGGCGCGGGAGGCTTTTCCGTGATGTCGAGCGGATGAGTTAGCTCGTCGGATACTGCCGGTACACGGATCGAAGGCTGACTCACCATTTCTGTCGTTTCGGACGCTGCCGTTACAATCGTAGCCGGATGCGTTTGCGCGAGTGTCGTCGGGATGCTTTCAGCGGTAGCCGAGCGCACCGCGTCTGTAATTTCACGCCGGATGATTGACCGGAGCCACACGCCCATGCCTGCGCCGATACCTCCGCCGAGCAGGAAACCGAACTCGGAGAAATCGCCCAGGACGCACCCCAAAAGCGCGCCGACAATACCTGCCCAAACCGCTATCCCCATTGCCTGTCCCCCCTGCATTCAGCAGAGCTTGGCACATCTGGCGAAAATTGAAAGGCGCCGCGTTGTTGTAAAGCCAGACGGGCCACAGGCGGAGGCCTGAAATCCCATCCCATCATCGCACAGTAAAGCGCACCTGATCCACCACGCGACCGACCAGATCGACCAGCTCCAGCCGGTGCGCGCCCGGTCCGGCCAAAAACGCTGTGCCTTCATCACTCGCGTCGCCCAAATTTTGCCGATCAAGCAGCAGGCGATGCCCGACCGCGACCCCCGTCACATTCGCCACGATCTTTTGCCGGTCCACTGGTATGTCGGGGTCGATCGCATAGACGCTGCCCGATACCGGGCTGACGATGCGCGGACGGCGTGCGGTTTCCGGCGACAGCATTTGCGCGGTTTGCCCTGTGCCACGCAGGAACCATTCCGAGCGCGGTGCTTCAATACCGCCCTGAAAGGCGATCCGGCGCTGTTCCAGTCCCGGCACAGCGGAGGGTGTCTTGCCCGGTCGACCTGCGTGCAGCGCCATCATGACATCACGCCACACCGGCGCCGCCCCGCTGGTGCCGGACACCGCCTTCATCGAATCCCCTTCGAGATTGCCGACCCAGACGGCCACCGTGAAGCGATCGGAAAAGCCGATGCACCAATTGTCACGCATCGCTTTCGACGTCCCGGTCTTGGCCGCAGCCCAGAACGGCAGGCGCAATGCCGAATCTACACCGAAGCTGGCGGCGCGCGCGGCAGGATCGGACAGGATGTCGGCGACGATCCACGCGGCCTGCGGGCTGATGATCGCGCGGCCCGGCGTTTGGGGATCGTCCACCCGGATACGCAACGGCGACCAGCGACCTCCATTGGCGAGCGCGCGATAGGCATTGGCCTGTTCCAGCAACGTCACCTCGGCCGATCCCAGCGCAAGGCTGAACCCGTAATAAGCGCCATCCTGCGTCAACCCGCGATAGCCCAAATCCCACAATCGGTCGCGAAACGGCTGCACGCCATCAAGCAGCAAGGTGCGAACCGCCGGCACATTGAGCGATCCGGCGAGCGCGCTGCGCACTGACACCGGCCCGCGAAAGCTGTTGTCGTAATTTTTGGGCACATATAGCCCCGATGCAGTGTCGAGCTGGACCGGCGAGTCATCCAGTATCGATGCCGCCGTCAGCCAGCCGCGTTCGATCACCTGTGCATACAGGAACGGCTTGAGCGTCGATCCCGCCTGACGATAGGCATTCGTGCCATCGACCGCTGCCGCAGTCGAGCCGAGACCCACACCCCCGACATAAGCCAGCACGTCGCCGCTCACATTGTCGATAACGACGACCGCGCCATCGCGGGCGCGCGCCGCGCCTAACCCCTGCAATTGCCTGCGCAGCGCAATGGTCGCCATGCGCTGGACCGCCGTGTCCAGGGTGCTGTGCACATGCTGCCCCGGTTTATCGAGCAGGCGCGCAGCGAGATGGGGCGCAAGGCCGGGATCGAGCATATGGCTGCGCGCGCCCGATAGCATAGTTTCCGCCGCCATCCGCATGTTGGCGCAATCGTCAATCCGCCCGATCGCGCAGGCCCGCGCGGCAATTCGCCTTGCCCCCGCCGCCGGATCGGGCAGCACGGCGACAAGCAACAGCGCATCCTGCCGCGACAGTTTATCGGCGCTCTTGCCCAACAACGTCAGCGCGGCGGCACCGATGCCCTGCGCCTCCCCTCGAAACGGTGCGAGATTAAGATAGGCGGTCAGTATCTGGTCTTTGGTCCAGACCGATTCGAGCGCACGCGCGGATCGCATTTGGCGGATCTTCTCGCGCCATCCCCGCGCACCGGGACGCGCAAGTTCGGGAGATAAGAAGGCCGCGACCTGCATGGAGATCGTTGACGCCCCGCGCCGGTGCTGGCCCGCTATTCTCAGCCGCAGCGCATTGGCGAGCGCCAGCCAATCCACCCCCTCGTGAAAGCGAAAGCGATGATCTTCCGCGGTGATGACGGTGGTGACCAGCGCCGGGCTGATCTTGTCGAGCGGCGTCCAGCCCAATCGGCGCGCGTGGAAATCAACCCGTTCGCTGTCGATCAACTGGCCATCGTGGTCATAAAGCCAGGACTCGCTCGGGTGCCAGGCGGCAACAACCTTGTCATAAGACGGGATCACAACCGGCGCGGTCCAGACCGACAGACCCAGCAACATAAGCACCACCAGCGCCAATGTGCCGAAACCCGCTTGCCTGACAGTCGGCAGGCGCAGTTTCACCGCATCCACACCGTCATGCCAGCATTGGGAAGCTGGGCGCGAATTTCCGGCGCGTACATCGCCTCGACACGGCTGGGTGGCAGGCCGAAGCGTCCGGTGCCATTTAACCGCACGACATATTGCACGGTAAAGCGCCCGGCGGGCACCCATGCGAAATAACCGCGCCACGCCTCGCGCCCACGCTCGATATAGCTTGGCTGTACCCCTTCACCCTCCTGCGCGCTTGCTCCGAACAAGGAAGATTGCCCGCCGAGATCGCCCAATATCGTTGCGCCCGGAGGCACCGGATCGCTGACTACCACCCAGTTGCGCTCGGCGGTGGCGTCAACGGTGATGGTCACCTTCATGACATCCCCGCGCGTCAAACGCCCCTTGATCTTTTGCGATACCATCGCGGTGGTGCGGGTCATGCGATAACCCGCGTAGAGCGGCTGGCGCAGCGGCACGGCGGCGGCGACCGACACGCTGGCCCACGGCCCCGCTCCACCTGCGTGGCGCAGCATCAGCGGCGCGGCGACCAACGGCAGGCGTAGCGATGTGGCATTTTCGGCGATCGGCCAGGTCAGCGCGCGTGTCGTCGCCCCCAACGTTGCGGTCGTAGTGCCGACGACCGCATTTGCAGGATACAAGCTCGCAAAGCGGCGCACCACCACCGCACCCCATGCATTGGCGGGCGTGGTATCCCAGTGGCCACGCGCCTGTCGCTGGGCCACGCCGATCATCATGCGCGGCACTTCGCCCTCCCAGCCTTTGCGACCCAAAGCAACGTCCAGCGCCTTGATCGCCATTTCGTCGCTGCTCACCATCATCCACCACGGCGCGTTGGCGCGGTCGGCAAGATCCAAGCGGGTGCCTTCATACACGAGACGTGAACGCAGCAATCGTTCCGCCGCCGCGCGCAATTGCGACGTATTGCCAAGGCCCGGCGTATGGTCGATCACCGTCAGCCAGTCGGCAAGCGTGGCGGTGGGCATGTCGCCCGGCACCGTATCGACCGCGCCGATCAGTGCTGGCGTGGATGCGCCATTACGAGCAAGCGCGGCCAGCGCCGCGATCTTGATGGGACCGGCGTTGGCGGGGCCGATCAGATCACGGCTCAGGCGGCCTTCGACCACGGCGGTCAGTGCCCCGATCATGCGCGCTTTGGCGGCATCCGGCACTGCGAAACCCGCCGCCGCCGTACTGGCCAGCGCATAAGCCGTGAGTTCGGGCGAACCCTTTATCTGGTCGCTGGGGAAGTAGCGCAGCAGGCCGTCCTCATCGAGATAGGTGGGAATGGACCCGGCGAGCGCGCTCCATCTGCCTGCGTCACCCAGCGCAATAGCGCGCGACAATTGCTGCTCAAAGCAATTATAGGGATAGGCCATCATATATGCCCGCACACCTGCAAGCGGTGGTGCGAGCGTGTTGGACAGCTTCACGTCAACATAGCCGCCCGGTAAAGCCCCTGCTGGGGGTGCGATGGGCAGGCTTGGCGTGTCTCCCACGCGGAACAAGCTCGCCGCCCATATTTCCACTGGCACAGCCGGAATAACATCCTGAGATGCGACAAGGCGATCCACCGCTTTGCCATCACCAGAGCGCGCTTCGACGGTCCATTCGAGACGATCGCGATTGGCCGGTGCAGCCATCGTCCATGTCACCGGCGCCGCGCCGCCCGCCGGGATAGTTACCGTCAATGCTCCGCCCGTGGCGATGGCAGGGTTGAGCTTGACCCGCGCCGTCACCGTCATCGGACGGTCGGAGCCGTTGCGCAAAGTGAAGGTCGCGCCGAAATAATCGCCCGTGCGCACCAAAGGCGGCACCCCCGAATAAATGGTCAGGTCTTGCGCGGTGCGGACACGCGCTTCGCCGGTGCCAAACAGATGTGCACCTGATGTGGCAATCGCGACGAAGCGGAACGAGGAAAGCGCATCGGAGAGCGGCACCGCGATATGGGCATGGCCGCGCGCATCGAGATTGACACGCCCTTTCCACAGCAAAACGGGTCGGAAATCCTGCCGCGTGAGGCCGGATGCATCACCGCCGCCTCCGCCCGCTTCCACCGCTTTCTTGCCATAATGCCGCTTGCCGACCACCTGCGTTTGCGCGGTAGAGGTCAGCACATCAAGCGTGCGTTCGCCCATCATCGCGTCCAGTATTTTCCAGCTGTCGTTGGGCGCGAGTTGTAACAACGCCTCGTCAACCGCCGCGAACGCAATCTCTGCCGACCGTGCGGGCTTGCCATCGGGCGTGGTGACGGCGACATCGACCTGCGCGGTATCGCGAATGGCGTATTTGGGCTTGTCGGTTGAGACGCGCACGCCAAGCTGGAAGCCTTCCCAGCCGACCTTCACCTTGGCGATGCCGATGCGGTAGCTGGGCTTAGCGAGATCAACCATTGCGGTCGGCGATGCGCCCTCGCGACTGAAAAACGGCAGATGCCATCGCCGCGCAAAATCGGCCAGCCACAAGCGGAAACCCGATATCCGCCCACGCACAGCCATGACCGACACATAGACATCGGGAGCATAAGCTGCTGGCATCGGCACTTCGACGACCGGGTTTTTACCCGACAGGTTGGTCACGAAGCTGGACAGCACACCTTCCCGTTCGACCGTGACCAGCGCGGCCGCTGACCGGAAAGGCATCCGCACCTGAAACTTGGCGGTTTCGCCTGCTTTATAAGAGAGCTGTTCGGGGATGACGTCCATGCGGTCGCCATTGTCG
>JBDTLS010000142.1:0-7544 GCA_039934655.1 Sphingobium sp. | reverse complement strand
GCGGTGTTCGGTGGATCATCGCGCCGTTCCTCGGGGGGTGGCATCATCGGTGGCCTGGTACGCGGCGTGCTAGGCGGGTTGTTCAAATAGGGCGGAGCAACAATTCTAAATCAGCGCGTCCAGCAAGCCGATCAGCGGTATGTCGGCTGGCGGCATCGGCAAAGCGAACATGTCCGCCGGGCGCACCCATTTCATCGCCGCAGCATGATGCAATGTGGGAATACCCTGCCACTTGCGACATATATAGAGCAGCATGACCAGATGCTTGCCCTCCAGCGGTTCGCTGGCAAAGGCGACCGGCGCGAGGCAGCTCTGGTGCGTTGTGATCCCCAGTTCCTCCCCCAGCTCCCGGATCAGCGCGGTTTCCGGCGTTTCATGCGGTTCCATCTTGCCGCCCGGAAATTCCCACAACCCCGCCAGCGATCCCCCATCAGGGCGTTGCTGCAACAAGACACGGCCATCGGCATCGACCAGCGCCGCCGCCGCAACCATTAACAGCGGAACGCGCATCGCATTGTCAGATTGAGTCGGCATAAACTTTGTTAACTTTCGGAGCATAGGATCGGCGGCTGCACGTTCATGAGGGCCGGGTTAAACGATGCGCGCTATTTTCGATAGGCTGAGATTACGTGCCCTGCTGAAATGCAGCCGCGCGGCGACGGCCGTGGAATATGGATTGATACTGGCAATGATATTCCTGGTGATGATCGTGGCGCTTACCAAAGTTACATCCAAAACCATCAATATGTGGAATAACATTGCGACAGAGGTAACCAATAGTTAACCTTCATTTCTTAAATCCGCTCCGGTTTGTTAAACCTTTGTCAACGATCTCCGATTAAATATTCAGTTGCTAAATGGGAAACCAGAGAGCCGGGTAGTTGATATACGCGATTCAAGGAGACTAACATGACTTTCATTACAAAGATCTTCAAAGACAGCAAAGCTGCGACCGCCATTGAATATGGCCTGATTGCAGCTCTGATCGCAGTTGCCGCCATCACGGCGATGCGTTCGGTCGGTGGCAAGCTGACCAACACGTTCAGCAACGTAAACAACGCAATGTAATTGCTGTTCTAACGAACACCGAAAGGGCGGCGGGGGCAACTTCGCCGCCCTTTTTTGTTGGTGCGGTTTTTAGAACGGTTTGCGATCCGATTGCATCGGATCGACCGCTCTATCCTATTGTTTTACCGCGTTTTCCGAGTCGTCAGGTGAGTTCACCTGCCTGGAAAACGCTCTAATCAACACCCTACGTTCGTTCTGAGTAGCCGTTGAGCGAAGTCGAAATGGCGTATCGAAGGACACATCGAAGCAGCCCTTCGAGACGGGACCTCGACAGGATCAGCCCCTCTTCCGGGCGAACGGCTTTAGGTAAACAATGTCTAAAAACTCAATAAGTAACGAGCTTCACCCGTTGCCCCGCCGCCAACCTTGATGTGGCCGACAGCCCGTTCAGCGTCAGGAACCGCTCCTGCTTGTAATCGGTATAGGCCATGCGCGCCGCCATCGACGCGACCGTATCGCCCACTTTCGCGCTCACCACGGCGATCTTGCGCGCTTTCACCCCGGCAGCTTCCTGCGCCGACAGCGTGTGAAACGACTGTACGAGCGATGCAAACGGCCCCACGCCCTGCCCCGCCGGCGTCAACAGCACGAAATGAAATGCCGATTGCGGTCCCATTTCATAGGCAAATACGGTCACATCGGTCTGACCCGACTGCGTATTGGCGCGCATCGTCGCATAGGCGGCGGGCAAGCCGTTGATGGTCGTGCGGCGCACCTGCGCTCCGGCGAGGCTGCCGTTGTTGGCCAGCGCGGAAAATACCGACTGAACATAGCTCTCAAGATTGCCGTTATAGGCCGCGCCAGTGAACTGCCCCTGCCCGCCCGATCCGGTGATGGAAACCGCATCGGTGCCGTTGGACATGCCGTAGCCGGTGGGCGCCGTGAACCCTATCTTCATACCGGGATGCAGGAACCTGCTCCCCTCGATCACCCCTTGCGCCGGATCATCGCCATAAGTGACGCCGTTCAGCGCGTTGAGGAATACATCCCGGTTACGATAATTGCTCGTAACGCCGGTTGCCCGCGCATTTTGCAGCGCACGGGTGACGCGCGACGCGGGATCGGGGTGAGTGCTTGCCCATTCCGGCATCGATTCCGCCCGACCAGCCAGCCGCGCATCCAGCGCGCTCTGCGCCGCGAGTGAGCCCAACATGCTCGACAGGGCCTTGGGATCATATCCCGCCTTGGCAAGATAGCGGATGCCCAGATCATCCGCTTCATATTCCTGCGCGCGCGAGAATTTGAGGGTGAGGAGCTGCGAGCCCGACCCGATCCCCTTTTGCAGCAAACTACCCAGCCCCGTGTTGCCGAGCACTGCCCCCGTCAGCACTTGCAGCAGCAAGCCACCAATCGCGGTGCGGGTTGCAGCGGCCTGGCGCCGCTGGCTGTGTTGCGCCGCGACGTGACCGACTTCATGGCCGAGCACGCCCGCCATTTCCGCCTCGTCATTGCACAGCGCCATCAACTGGCGCGTGATATAGACATAGCCGCCCGGAATCGCGAAGGCGTTGTTGACCGACGAATTGAGCAACGTGACCGTAAAGTCGCCCTGTGAACTCGACAGGCTCGATTGCGACGCGATCTTGCGGCCTACACCGATCGCATAGCTTGCTTGCGACCCCTGATAGGCACCGCCAAATTCCTTGAGCAGGTCGGGGTGGGCCTTTGCGCCATCCGCCCTGTCTTTCGAGCTGATCGAGGTCGCGAGCGGGATTTCTTTTTGCTTGCTGATCGCGGATTGTCCGGCGAACGACACCGCGGCCAGAACGGCGCATCCCCCGACGAAACGCAACTTCTTCATGCCCCATCCTCCCACTATGCTGATGCGAACGTGCGAAGCCTATCTCGGTTCCACTCTTCAGCGTTAAGCTCAGGTTTCAGCTACCCATGCCCAGAAATTTGTCCGCCCGGTTCGCGCGCAACTTGCTGGCGTTCATTTTGCCGAGCGTGTCCAGTTCCTCGCCGATCGCCTTGGCAAGCGATGCGATCGCAGTCTGTGGATTGCGGTGCGCGCCGCCAACTGGTTCCGGCACGATCCGGTCGATAACCTTGAGTTCCTTGAGGTCTTGCGCCGTCACCTGCATCGCCGTGGCGGCTTCATTTGCCTTCTCCGCCGTGCGCCAGAGGATCGACGCGCACCCTTCGGGAGAAATCACCGAATAGACGGCATGTTCGAACATCAACACGCGATTGGCGGCCGCCAGCGCCACCGCGCCGCCCGATCCACCTTCGCCCACAATCGCCGCAACCATCGGCACGCCAAGCGCAAGGCATTGTTCGGTCGAGCGCGCAATGGCTTCGGCCTGACCGCGCTCTTCGGCCTGAACGCCGGGGAACGCCCCCGACGTATCGACCAGCGTAATCACCGGCAGACCGAACCGATCCGCCATTTGCATCAGGCGTATCGCCTTGCGATACCCCTCCGGCTTACCCATGCCGAAATTATGGCGCAGGCGCGATGCCGTATCATCGCCCTTTTCATGGCCGATCACCATCACCCGCCGCTTACCCAATTTGGCAAAGCCGCCCAATATCGCCTGATCATCACCAAAGGCACGATCCCCGGCGAGCGGAATGAACTCGTCGAATATCCCGGCGACATAATGTTTGAAATGCGGCCGGTCAGGGTGGCGCGCAACCTGCGTTTTCTGCCAGGGAGTCAGCTTGGCATAGCTGTCCTTGAGCAATCTTTCCGAGCGTTGCTGCAACTTGCCGATTTCGGCATCGATGTCGATTTCACCCGATTGTGCCGTTTCACGAAGTTCCGCGATGCGCGATTCAAGCGCAGCGACGGGCTTTTCAAAATCCAGAAAGCTAACCATAGGGTCCGCGTTAAGCCGACCCGCGCTTAAGGTCAACGAGCGGATGGCGGCTATTGACCAGATCGACGAGCCGCTGGCTGTCGACATGGGTGTAAATCTGTGTCGTGGCAATGTCGGCATGACCCAGCATCGTCTGCAACGCGCGCAGGTCTGCGCCGCCGCCCAGCAGATGCGTGGCAAAGGCGTGGCGCAGCACGTGCGGGCTGAGCCGTTCCGGCGCGATCCCCGCCGCCGCGCCGAGCGCGCGCACCATCTGGAACAGGCGCACCCGGCTGAGGTAGCTTTTGCCCGACGGGAACAGCCATAGCGAATCGCGCGGCACATACGCGCTCCACGCCGCGACCGCCATGCGCGCCCGGTCGGAAATCGGCACCAGCCGTTCCTTGCCGCCCTTGCCTTTCAAGATCAGATAGGGCCGGTCAGGATGAATGCCGTGGCGCGGCAGCGATACCAGCTCGGTCGCGCGCAGGCCCGATCCATAGAGCAACTCGATCAGCGCGAGCAGACGAAGGTCGAGCGGCGCGGGCGCAGCCTTGCTTACCCTTTCCTCCAACACCGCGAACAGTTGATCGACCTCGGCAATCGACAGGATGCGCGGCAACGGACGGCTTGGGCTTGGCCGCGCCATATTCGCCGCCGGGTTATCTTTACGGAAGCCTTCGCTTTCCATGAAATCGTAAAAGCGGCGCAGCGCCGAGAGCTTGCGCGCCACGCTGGAGGGGGCGAGTTCGCCCCACACGTCGCCGAGTTTCGATAGTGCCGATGCATCTGCCACCACCAAGCCACCCGTCGCCGCCGATGCGGCATTCAGATCGGTGCGATAGGCGATCAGCGTATTGCGCGCCGCGCCCTGCTCCACGGCAAGCATTTCGACAAAACGGTCGATCATGTCCCGGTCGCCGCTATCGGGACGGGCGACCATATCAGTCGCTCATGCCCGCGTGATGGCTTCGGCGGCAATCATGCGCGCTTCGGGGTCCAGCCCCACGCGGTGCAATGCCCAGATGATATGATAGAGATGTTCGGGCGGCATTTTGCTCCACGTCGACACCTGCATACCGACCGCCGCCAACAACGCCACGGTCGCCTTTTCACCGCGCTGGGCGGCAGCATCTATGGCAGTGGTCCACTTCGACCGAAGCGCGATCGAAAAGCCAGCGTCCTTGGCGATGCGCGCGGCATCCTGCCACGGCAGACGCCCCAGCCCTGCCAGCCCGGCGACCAGCATCCGGCCCTTGTTGCCGTTGCTGTCGACATAGCTCGACGTGCGATCCGCCGTAACATTGACAACGCTGGACGGCGTACCCACCGCAAGCAAAGCCCAGCCCTCCGCCCCGGCATCGCCGGACAACGGCGCAGACCCTGCCCAGCGCGCTGCGCTGTTGTCATAACCTGCGCTGAGCATCGCCGCGATGAGCGCGTTGACGTCCGCTGCGTCCGCTTCCGTAACCGGCAGAGCCGCAGCGGCGCGCGCCACGGTAAGCAGGCCGAGGAAGTCGGTCCCGTTGCTGCCCGTCCACAGCTTGTGCATGGCGGCAATGCGCGCGGTTTCCGTGTCCCCGGTATAAGCGTCGGTCAGCCATTGCGCCTTGTCGGCAAAGCCATCGGGTGCATCGTCAGACGCCGCCAGCTCCCCGTAAAAATCGACCAGAGCCGCGCTCGAAAACACGCCCAGTTGCGTTGCCACTTCCACGCCCGGAAGCCGCTGAACCAGCGACAGCATGGGAGCGCGGGCCTGCCATGCCCAAACTCGTGGACCGACACCGCTCATCAATGGGGCGGGAATATCGACATTCGCCGCCGTCGCCAGCCCGAAACGCCATGCGGTCAGCGTATCGACGCCATCCCATTCGATCTTGACCGAGCGGCGCGCGTTGGTTCCCGCGCCGACGATCTTCTCGGTCAGCCGATAATCTATGCCCGACACGGTGCCATGCCGCTGCGCCAGATTGAGCGCGGCGCTCGCCGTGCCCTGATCCCCCGAAAAGGACGCGCACATCGCGTCCGCCATGCGCCACCCTTGCGCATTGCTGGTGGTGGTGGCGCGCTGATATAGCGGGCACAGGCCCGCCGGGTCCGCGCTGGCGAGATAGGCCTGCATCGCGACCGCGCTCAAACGCGGGGTATATTTATCGGCATCCACACTCTGCACCATCGCGCGCGCGGCATCGGCCTCGCCCATACGCACGAGCAGCCAGGCACGCTCTGCCGCCCAATCGGCGCCGTCGATGTCGGCGGGCGTGTCGGTCGCGGACAGCAGCACCCGGCGCAGCAGGATCGATCCCCAGCGCGATACGAACGGTGCGCGGCTCTCCCGCATCAAAGCGCCCAGAAATTTGCCGGACTGGCTGCCAAACGCATTGTTCGCCACGCCGCCGGTTTCATGCGTCAACGGTCCAATGCGATCGAGCGAGCGGCGCGCGTTATCGGGCAGATCATATTTCGCTTGCTGCGCGGCCAGTTCTTCGGGCGTCAGTTCCTCGACCGGCGCGGCGGCGGTGTTGGTCATCGCCCCTTCGCCCTGAGTTTCGCTTTGAGTCAGGCCGCTTAAATCAAGGCGGAGCGATGGTGAGGGAGCAGGTGCCGTTCCACTTAAAGGAACCTTCGCGCCACGAGCGCCGCCTGCGGGTTGCGCAGATTGATCGGGTGCCTGATCTTGCGGCGCGCTGTCGCCAAATCCCGGTGGCAACAAGGATGTCGGGGATCGCTGAGCCACAACCGGAATCGCGATGGCGAGCAATGGAGCAAGCACCGCAGCGCCCGCAATCCAGCGCGCATAATAACGATTGCCCCGCATCTGTTTGCTCATCGCCCTTTATTGACCCAGTCTGTCTGCGGGAATCACTTTCTCGACGCTGACCTGCGAATGCTCGCCGCCGCGTGACCAGATGAACGCGATGAACAGAACCAGCAACGCTGCCAAAACAATCGGGATAATCGGCAGCCGGGTGCGACGACGGCCACGACCGCCGAGCCCACGCCCACCAAGCGGAGTGTCAAAAACGCTGCTGTGTCGCTTGATCTTCATGCGTACCTTCATCCTGTGTGTGGCGGAACGCAGCCGCCCAAGCCATGTCCGTAATTCCGCTTTTGCGCATTACGCGGCTGGCTGTATAGCCGCCTGCGACATGCAGCGAAACATGAAATCCACAAGCCCGAGCGACAATCGCCCAATTGTGCTGATCGGCATGATGGGCGTGGGCAAATCGACGATAGGTCGGCGGCTTGGTGCGCGGCTCGCTTGGCCGTTTATCGATGCCGACGAGGAAATCGAAAAAGCTGCCGATATGAGTATTGCGGAAATATTCGAACGCTATGGTGAGCAACAGTTCCGCGACGGCGAGCGCCGCGTGATCGCCCGCCTGCTCGAACAATCACGCCAGGTGATCGCGACCGGCGGCGGCGCTTTCATGAACGAGGCAACCCGCGCCCTGATTCTGGCAAAAGCGGTTACGATCTGGCTTGATGCCGACATCGACGTTCTGGTCGAGCGGGTGTCGCGCCGTGAAGGCCGTCCGTTGCTCAAGGGCAAAGACCCGCGCGAAGTCATCACCGCGCTTGCCGCGCAGCGCAATCCCGTTTACGCGCTGGCGCCGATCCACATCAAAAGCACCGCCACACCGCATGACGTGACGGTGGAACGCATAATAGAGG
>JBDTLS010000141.1:0-7589 GCA_039934655.1 Sphingobium sp. | reverse complement strand
CACCGGACATCGCATTTGCGGCATCAACTATGATCGTAGAAGGCGAAATATGGCTCTATTATTCGTTGGAAGACAGCATATTACGACGCGCGATAGTGCGCTGCTACGTTTGACTTTCTCACATATGAATAGGCTTACCCCGTACCGCCATCGCCGCTTCCTTCACCGCCTCGTTGTGGGTCGGGTGGGCGTGGCAGGTGTAGGCTATGTCTTCGCTTGATGCGCCGAATTCCATCGCTTGCGCGGCCTGCGCGATCATTGTGCCGGCGAGCGACGCAATGATGTGGACGCCGAGCACTCGGTCGGTTGTCGCGTCCGCGATGATTTTCACGAAGCCGTTGGTGTCGCCGTTCGCCTTGGCGCGGCTGTTGGCCATCATCGGGAATGTGCCGACCTTGATTTCGCCGCGCTCTTTTGCCTGCGCTTCGGTCAGGCCAACGGAGGCGATTTCCGGCATGGTATAGACTACGGCGGGGATCACATCATGGTTGACGATGCCGGTCAGCCCGGCGATGTTCTCGGCGACCGCTACGCCTTCGTCCTCCGCCTTGTGCGCGAGCATCGGGCCGGGGATGACATCGCCGATCGCCCACACGCCGGGGACTTTGGTGGCGAATTCATGATCGGTTTCGATCTGCCCGCGCGCGTTGGGGGCGAGGCCGATCTTGTCCAGGCCAAGGCCATCGGTATTGGGCTTGCGGCCAATCGCAACCAGCACGACATCGGCAGCGATGCTTGCTCCCGCGCCGCCTGCTGCCGGTTCGACAGTGACGGTCGCCTTTTTGCCCTTGACGGTCACGCCGGTCACTTTGGTGCCGGTCTTGATGTCAAAACCCTGTTTCCTGAACAGCTTGGCGGCTTCCTTGCGCACATCGTCGTCCATGCCGGGCAGGATCTGGTCGAGATATTCCACCACGGTGACCTTCGCGCCGAGGCGACGCCATACGCTGCCCAGCTCCAGACCGATGACACCGCCGCCGATCACGACCATATGTTCGGGCACCTTGGGCAGGGCGATCGCGCCGGTGGAATCCACCACCACGCTGCCGTCATTATCGACCGTGACGCCGGGCAGGGGGGTAACGCTCGATCCGGTGGCGATGACGATGTTCTTCGCGGTCACGGTTTTCCCCGCGACGGTGACGCTGTGTGCGTCGGTGAAGGTCGCAAGACCCTTTAACCACTCGACTTTGTTCTTTTTGAACAGGAATGCGATGCCGCTGGTCAGGCTTTTGACGACGTTATCTTTCTCGCCGAGCATGGTCGGCAGGTCCAGTTCCGCGCCGGAAATCTTCACGCCATATTTGGCGAGCGCACCGCTGTGCGCTTCCTCGAACAGTTCCGACGCGTGGAGCAAAGCCTTGGACGGGATGCACCCGACATTGAGGCAGGTGCCGCCGAGCGTCTCACGGCTATCGACGCAGGCGGTCTTTAGGCCAAGCTGCGCCGCACGGATTGCCGCGACATATCCACCCGGACCCGCGCCTATCACCAGAACATCGTAGTCGTATTCGGCCATAGTCAATCCTTTGGCGGCAGAATCAGTTTCGGGCAACTTACAGATCAATCAGCAGGCGCGTGGGGTCTTCGATTGCATTCTTGACCGCGACGAGGAAGGTGACTGCCTCGCGTCCATCGATCAGGCGGTGGTCGTAGCTGAGCGCTAGGTACATCATCGGGCGCACGACAACCTGTCCGCCGCGCACCACGGCGCGATCCTCGATCCGGTGGAGGCCGAGTACCGCCGACTGCGGGGTGTTGATGATCGGCGTCGACATCAGCGATCCGAACACGCCGCCGTTGGAGATGGTGAAGGTGCCACCCTTCATGTCTTCCATCGTCAGCGCGCCGTCCTTGGCTTTCTTACCATAGGCCGCGATGGTCTTTTCAATTTCGGCGACGCTCATCGTTTCCGCATTGCGGATCACGGGGACGACGAGGCCATTGGGCGCGCTGACCGCGACCGAAATGTCGGCATAGTTATGATAGACGATTTCATCGCCATCAATCTGGGCATTGACCGCGGGGATATCGCGGAGCGCCATGCATACGGCCTTGGTGAAGAAACCCATGAAGCCAAGGCGCACGCCATGCTTCTTTTCAAACAAGTCTTTGTAAGCGTTACGCGCTTCGATAACGGCGCTCATGTCGACATCGTTGAAGGTCGTTAGCAGCGCGGCAGTTTCCTGCGCGGTTTTCAGGCGCTTGGCGACGGTCTGACGCAGGCGGGTCATCTTGACGCGTTCTTCGGCGCGAGCTGGGCCTGTTGAAAGCGTCGCGTGGGTAGTAAGCGCAGCAGCGGACGCAGGCGCTGCGGCCTTTGCGCCGCCAGCATCGATCGCGGTCATGACGTCATCCTTGGTCAGGCGACCGTCCTTGCCGGTGCCCTTGATCGCGCTCGGATCCAGTCCATGTTCGAGCACGAGGCGGCGCACGGCAGGCGACAGGGTAACACTGCCCGCGTCCTCAATGGGCGCAGACGCCGCGGGAGCCGGGACGCTGGAGGCTGCTGCGGCAGGTGTTGAAGTAGGCGCTGCCGCTGCGGTTGCGGCACCCCCTTCCTCAACTACTGCCAATACCGCGCCGACATTCACCGTGTCGCCCGCAGCGACCAACTGCTGCCCCATTACCCCGTTGACGGGCGAGGGGACATCGATGGCGACCTTGTCGGTTTCCAGACTGACGATAGGCTCGTCGCGCTTGATCGTATCACCCGGCTGCTTCAGCCAGACGCCGACGGTTGCTTCGGAAACGGACTCTCCCAATACGGGAACCTTGACTTCGATGGCCATGGTCTTTTCAACCCTTCTTCTGGCGTTTGATTTCGTCACGAACGCTGTGACCCAACGCATCGGCGACCAAGGCGGCCTGTTCGGCGATATGTCGCTTAGCAAGGCCGGTCGCGGGCGATGCTGCGGCCTTGCGCCCCGCATAACGGGCGCGCATCGGCGCTTTACCAGCCTCTTGTAGGGCTTCCTCGATATGAGGTTCTACGAGGAACCACGCGCCGTTGTTGCGCGGTTCTTCCTGACACCAGATCACTTCTTCCAGCCCTGTCATCCGCGCGATACGGGCGGCAAGCGGTTCGACCGGGAACGGGTAGATTTGTTCGATGCGCACGATCTGGGTATTCTTGTCGCCCGCTGCGTCACGCGCTTCGATCAGGTCATACGCTACCTTGCCGGTGCACAGCACAAGGCGCTTGGTTTGGGCATCCGGCGCAGGATTGATATCCGAAACGATACGCCTGAAATGCTGGTCACCCATGAAATCCTCGGCTTTGCTGACCGCCATTTTATGACGGAGCAAGGATTTCGGCGCCATGATGATGAGCGGCTTGCGGAAGGATCGCAGCATCTGGCGGCGCAGGATGTGGAAATAATTGGCGGGCGTGGTGCAGTTTGCGACCTGAATATTGCCCTCGGCACATAGTTGCAAAAATCGTTCGAGACGCGCGGAGCTATGTTCCGGCCCTTGCCCTTCATATCCGTGCGGCAACAGCATCACCAACCCATTGGCGCGCAGCCACTTGGACTCCGACGATGCAATATACTGGTCGATAATGATCTGCGCCCCGTTGGCGAAATCGCCGAATTGGGCTTCCCAGATCACGAGGGATTTCGGGTCGGCCATAGCATAGCCATATTCAAAGCCCAGCACGCCATATTCGGACAATGGACTGTCGAGCACTTCGAAATGGCCATGCCGCACGGTGGACAGTGGAATATATTTGGCTTCCGTGTCCTGATCCACCCACACCGAATGGCGGTGGCTGAACGTCCCACGGCCGCTGTCCTGACCGGACAGGCGCACGCCATAGCCTTCGGTGAGCAGCGCTCCGAATGCCAGCGCCTCGCCGGTGGCCCAATCGAAGCCTGTGCCGGTCTTGAACATCTCCGCCTTGGCTTCGATAATGCGGCGCAGCGTCTTGTGAACATTCACCGTGTCGGGAATGGTCGTGAGGGCACGGCCCAGGCTATGGAACAGCTTTTTCTCGATCGCGGTATCAACATTCTGCCGCGCGGTTTCGGCATTGGCAGGTTGATTCAGGCCAGACCAGCGCCCGGCGAACCAGTCCGCTTTGTTGGACTTATAGCTCTTTGACGCTTCGAATTCATCTTCCAGATGGTCGACAAATGTCTGGGTGGCGGTGGCGACGAAATTCTCGTCGATTGAGCCTTCCGCTTTCAGACGGGCGGCGTAAATTTCGCTGACCGGGGGATGCTGGCGGATCTCCTTGTACATCAACGGTTGGGTGAAACTGGGTTCGTCGCCCTCGTTATGGCCGAAGCGGCGATAACACCACATGTCGATAACGATGTCGCGATGGAAGGTCTGGCGATATTCGATCGCGAGCTTGCAGGCGAACGTAACCGCTTCTGGATCATCGCCGTTAACGTGCAGGATCGGCGCCATGACGCCCTTGGCAACATCGCTGGGGTAGGGGGACGAGCGCGCGAATTGTGGCGAGGTGGTGAAGCCGACCTGGTTGTTGACGATGAAATGGATGCAACCGCCGGTGTTATAGCCGCGGATGCCCGAAAAGCCGAAGCATTCCCACACAATGCCCTGACCAGCAAAAGCAGCGTCGCCGTGAATCAGCACCGGCAGCACCTGTTCATGCTTTTCAAGATCGTCACGGAATACTTGCTGCGCGCGTACCTTGCCGAGCACGATCGGATCGACGGTTTCGAGGTGAGACGGGTTGGGGACCAGGCTCATATGCACCTTGATACCGTCAAATTCGCGGTCGGTGGAGGTGCCAAGATGATATTTCACATCGCCCGAACCACCGACGTCTTCGGGATTGGCGGTGCCCCCCGAAAATTCATGGAAGATCACGCGGAAGCCCTTGGCCATCACGTTGGCCAGCACATTGAGACGCCCGCGATGCGCCATGCCGAACACGATCTCGCCTACGCCCCTCGCGCCGCCTTGTTTGATAATCGATTCCAGCGCCGGAATCATGGATTCGCCGCCGTCGAGGCCGAAACGCTTGGTGCCGACATATTTCTTGCCAAGGAACCGCTCATATTGTTCGGCGTGAATGACCTTGGACAGAATCGCTTTTTTGCCTTCGGGCGTGAACTCGATCGCTTTGTCCGCGCCTTCCATGCGTTCCTGCAGGAAGCGGCGTTCATCGACATCGGGGATATGCATATATTCGAGGCCGACATGCCCGCAATAGTTGGCGCGCAATATGCCGACCAATTCGCGCACGGTCGCATATTCGAGACCCAGAACGCCCCCCAAATATACCTTGCGATCAAGCGCCGTGCCGGAAAATCCATGATATTCAGGTGTCAGATCGGCAGGCAGTTCGTGCTTCGTCAGGCCGAGCGGATCGAGATTGGCTGCGAGGTGCCCGCGCACCCGGTAGGTGCGAAGCAGCATCATCGCGCGGATGGAATCGCTGGCCGCCTGGGTGACTTCCGCCTCGCTCAACGCACTGCCGGATGTCTTGGCGGCCGCCTTGACCGCGACTGCCATCTGGGTCGGGTCGAGCGCGGCGGTCAGGTCGTCGGTGTCCAGCATGGGCCAGTTGGCGCGCGCCCAGCTTGGGCCTTGCTCTACCTCCGAAACACCGTCGAATTCCTGGCCTTCGTATCCCATGATCTTTCCAATCGTCTGGGGAAAGGACGCACGCTGCTGCGCCACCTTGCTTCCTGATGGCATCGCGCCATCCGGAAGCATATATTGGTTAACCCTTAAGAACTTCCAACAAAGTCGTGCCGAGTTCGGATGGGCTGGACGCAACCTTAATGCTGGCCGCTTCCATCGCTGCGATTTTGCTTTCGGCATCGCCCTTGCCGCCCGAAACGATCGCGCCTGCGTGACCCATGCGACGGCCGGGAGGCGCCGTGCGACCGGCAATGAAGCCCGCCATCGGCTTTTTGCGGCCCTTTTTCGCTTCGTCGATCAGGAATTGCGCGGCCTGCTCCTCGGCGTCGCCGCCGATTTCACCGATCATGATGATGCTCTTGGTCTCATCGTCGGCAAGGAACAGCTCCAGCACATCGATGAAGTTCGTGCCATTAACCGGATCGCCGCCGATACCGACGGCAGTCGTCTGGCCCAGCCCTGCGCTGCTGGTCTGGAACACAGCTTCGTAAGTCAGCGTACCCGAACGTGAAACGACGCCTACTGTGCCCTTTTTGAAGATATTGCCGGGCATGATGCCGATCTTGCATTCATTGGGCGTCAGCACGCCGGGGCAGTTCGGGCCGATCAGGCGCGATTTGCTACCCGACAGCGCGCGCTTGACGCGCACCATGTCGAGCACGGGAATGCCCTCGGTGATGCAGACGATCAGCGGGATTTCCGCGTCAATTGCTTCGAGGATTGAGTCTGCCGCGAATGGTGGCGGAACATACACAACACTGGCATCCGCGCCGGTGGCTTCCTTGGCGGCCAACACGGTGTCGAACATCGGCAGGCCAATATGGGTGCTGCCACCCTTGCCCG
Source organism: Sphingobium sp. (assembly GCA_039934655.1). Taxonomy (GTDB): domain Bacteria; phylum Pseudomonadota; class Alphaproteobacteria; order Sphingomonadales; family Sphingomonadaceae; genus Sphingobium. Next base: position 1,124 of record JBDTLS010000141.1, on the reverse strand, counting down.
GTGTAACGCCCGCAACCATTTGTGTGCCATAGGCAAGCGCCTGCTCGGTGTGAAAAGTACCAGTGGCCCCAGTCATCCCCTGCGTGATGATCTTGGTATTTTTGTTAATGAGAATGCTCATATTTCTGTCTCGCTCCCTTGTTCCCCGGCGACGAAAGTTACGCCAGACTCGGCTCAATGCCCTTGCAGGCGACCAGCAATTCTTTCACCGCATCGACCGAAACCTGAAGATTCGACTTGGCTTCGTCGTCCAGTTTGATTTCCAAAATTTCCTCAACGCCGTCGGCTCCGATTACCACCGGTACACCGACATAAAGGCCATCGACGCCATATTTGCCTTCGACATAAGCGGCGCAGGGCAGAACGCGTTTCTTGTCGCCCAAATAGGCTTCGGCCATCGCGATGCCGCTGGTGGCGGGCGCGTAATAAGCGGAGCCGGTCTTGAGCAGGGCAACGATTTCGCCGCCGCCCGAACGGGTGCGCTGCACGATCGCGTCAATGCGCTCCTTGGTCGAGCGGCCCATCGCGATCAGATCAGGGACCGGAATGCCGGAAACGGTCGAATATTCGATGACCGGAACCATCGTGTCGCCATGGCCGCCGAGCACGAAGCTGGTTACGTCCTTGACCGAAACCTTGAATTCATCGGCGAGGAAATGGCTGAACCGCGAGCTGTCGAGCACACCTGCCATGCCGACCACCATGTGGTGGGGCAGGCCGGAAAATTCGCGCAGCGCCCATACCATCGCATCCAATGGGTTGGTGATGCAGATGACAAAGGCGTCGGGTGCGTTGGCCTTGATGCCTTCGCCGACAGCCTTCATGACCTTGAGGTTGATGCCGAGCAGGTCGTCGCGGCTCATGCCGGGCTTGCGCGCCACGCCAGCGGTGACGATGATGACATCGGCGCCCGCGATATCGGCATAATCGTTGCTGCCGGTGATGGCGGAGTCAAAGCCTTCGACAGGGCCGCACTGCGAGAGGTCGAGCGCCTTGCCCTGCGGAATGCCCTCGGCCACGTCGAACAATATAATGTCGCCCAAGCCTTTGAGCGCGGCGAGGTGCGCAAGTGTTCCACCAATATTACCAGCGCCGATAAGCGCGATTTTCTTACGAGCCATGAC
>JBDTLS010000140.1:0-7626 GCA_039934655.1 Sphingobium sp. | reverse complement strand
TACATCGAAGAGGCCGAAGAGATGGCCGACCGCATCGGCGTAATTAACAACGGTCGCCTGATTTTGGTCGAGGACAAGGCGACTTTGATGCAGAAGATGGGAAAGAAGAGCCTGAGCATCTCCCTTGCTGAACCGCTCAGCAGCGTACCGCGCGAGCTTGCGCAATGGGATGTCGCGTTGAAAGCTGACGGAAGCGAACTGGAATATGTGTTTGACACCCATGCCGAGCGTACCGGCGTTTCGGGGCTGCTACGTACCTTGGGTGACATCGGGATTGGATATAAGGATTTGAATACGCGCGAGAGTTCGCTGGAGGATATCTTTGTCGGCCTTGTCCATCATCCCGATGTCGCCGGGTCGGAGGCAAGAACATGAGCGGGGGCGGGAAATTTGTCGTCAACTGGTTCGGCATAGCGGCGATTTACCGTTTCGAACTGGCGCGGTTCGGGCGCACGCTGTGGACCAGTCTCATCACGCCGGTCATCACGACGTCGCTCTATTTCATCGTGTTCGGATCGGCGATCGGCTCGCGGATGACGCAGGTAAACGATGTGCCCTATGGCGCCTTCATTGTGCCGGGCCTTATCATGCTGTCGATGTTTCAGGAAAGCATCTCCAACGCCAGCTTCGGCATATATATGCCGAAATGGACCGGCACGATATATGAGCTGCTGTCCGCGCCTTTGTCGCCGCTCGAAACTGTGGTCGCCTATGTCGGCGCCGCCGCCACCAAGTCGATGATGCTGGGATTGGTGATATTCGCTACCGCGCATTTGTTTGTGGACGTGGAGGTCGCGCATCCGGTGGCGATGTTCGCGTTCATGCTGTTGATAGCGGTCAGCTTCTGCCTGTTCGGCTTCATTCTGGGCATTTGGGCGCAGAGTTTTGAGCAATTGCAGGTCGTGCCGTTGCTGGTCATCATGCCGATGACGTTTCTGGGTGGCGCGTTCTATTCGCTGTCGATGCTGCCCGAACCGTGGCGTACGATTACCTATTTCAACCCGGTCGTGTATCTTATCAGCGGGTTCAGGTGGACATTTTTCGGCAAAGGCGATGTGAGTCTGGCGCTAAGCCTCGGCTTTACCGCCGGGATGTTGCTGGTTTGCATTGCTGTGGTGATCTGGATTTTCCGTACCGGCTATCGGCTGAAGAAATAGGCGCAGATAAAAGGGCAGGGGAGGCGCTTGCCTCAACCCTACCCGATATTATTCGACTGCCCGAAAAATCAAACGTCTTTGGTATTCAACCGATGTTCGCCCTTGACCCAGCGTATCGTGCCGGAGCTGGCCCGCATCACCACGCTGTCGGTGGTCATCATGCCGCTCGGCATACGCTTTACACCGCGCAGCAGCGATCCGTCTGTAACCCCGGTCGCGGCAAAGATGCAATCGCCCTTGGCCAGTTCCTTGAGATCATAGATCTTGTCGAGGTCGGTGATACCCCATTTGCGAGCGCGACCGCGCTCGTCGTCGTTGCGGAACAGCAGTCGGCCCTTGAACTGGCCACCGACACACCGCAGCGCCGCACACGCCAACACGCCCTCAGGCGCGCCACCTGAACCCATATACATGTCGATCGTCGTTTCCGGGTTGGTCGTGGCGATCACGCCCGCGACGTCGCCATCGGGGATCAGCATGATGCCGCAACCAATCGCGCGCAATTCGGCGATCAGTTTTTCGTGGCGCGGGCGGTCGAGTACGCAGACGATGATGTCACCCGCCGCAACGCCCTTGTGTGCGGCCACAGCCTCAACATTTGCGCGCACGGATTTGTTCATGTCGATGATGCCATCGGGATAGCCGGGGCCAACCGCGAGCTTGTCCATATATACATCCGGCGCGTTCAGCAGGCCTCCCTCTTCGGAAATCGCCAGTACGGCGAGCGCATTCGGCCCGGCCTTGGCGGTGATCGTGGTGCCTTCGAGCGGATCGAGCGCGATGTCGATCTTGGGGCCGGTGCCGATGGCGTTGCCGACCTTCTCGCCAATGTAGAGCATCGGCGCTTCGTCGCGCTCGCCTTCACCAATGACGACGGTGCCATCCATATAAAGATCGTTGAAGGCGAGGCGCATGGCTTCGACGGCGGCGGAATCTGCTGCCTTCTCGTCGCCCCGGCCGATCAGGCGCGATGCGGCAATTGCTGCGGCTTCGGTTACCCGAACCATCTCCAGAACCAAAACCCGATCCAGAATGGAACTCGCCTGCACCATATGTAAATTCCTTAGCTATTTTGCCGCGTGTGCCGCTGCGAATAGGGCGACAATCGGCTCTTGTCGAGCCTCCTAACCCGGAATCGCGATTGTGTTGATGACAATTCAGTCAAGTATGTGGATCACCATCGGCTCACCGATCAGGCTTTCCGATCCACTAAGTCGCTTCAGCGTATCGGTAACGCAGCTTTCCGCGCCCTTGTGGGTCACGATCGCGAGGAGCACCGTGTCGTCCTGGCTGACACCGCGCTGGATGACGCTTTCGATAGAAACGCCGGCATCGCGCATTGCGGCTGCGATCTCTGCCAGCACGCCGGGGCGATCCTTGACCATGAAGCGCAGATAGGAACGACCGATCCTTTTGCCCTCAGCGGCCTTGGGCTGGCGCAGCAGCGATGCGACCGGCATAGCGAACGGGTCGCCATATTCATCCCGCGCCACGTCGATCAGGTCGGCGACCACCGCCGATGCGGTCGGACCGTCGCCTGCGCCAGCGCCCTGAAAGAACAGGCTGCCCACGAAATTGCCATCGGCCACGACCGCGTTGAGCGATCCGTTGACATGCGCCAGCGAATGATCGACCGGCACCAGCATCGGGTGAACACGCTGGAACAAGCCCGCCGGTCCGTTCTCGGCTATGCCGATCAGGCGGATGCGATAGCCGAGTGCCGCGCCCTCGGCGATGTCCGCGGCAATGATGTTGCGAATGCCGGTGATGTCGACGCCATCGAAGTTCAGTTCCGTGCCAAAGGCGAGGCTGGCGAGGATCGACAGCTTGTGCGCGGTGTCCACACCGTCGATGTCGAAGCTGGGGTCAACCTCGGCATAGCCAAGATCCTGCGCATCCTTGAGCACGTCGGTGAAATCCCGACCTTCATGCTCCATCGCCGTCAGGATATAATTGCAGGTGCCGTTCAATATGCCATAGACGCGGCTGATTTCATTGGCGGCGGCGCCTTCGCGCAGCCCCTTGATGACCGGAATGCCTCCCGCGACCGCTGCCTCATATTTGAGCGCGATACCGGCTTTCTCCGCGAGTTCCGCGAGCGCAAGGCCATGATGGGCGATCATCGCCTTGTTGGCTGTGATGAAAGGCTTTCCGGCGGCGAGCGAGGCGCGCGCGAGCGTGAGGGCCGGGCCATCCGATCCTCCCACCAGCTCGACCACCACATCGACATCGCTGCGGGCCGCCAGTTCCATCATGTCATCGACCCAGACATAAGGGGAGAGGTCGACGCCGCGATCCTTGTTCCGGTCACGCGCGGAAATGGCAACGACTTCAATAGGACGTCCGGCGCGACGCGTAATGAGGGCGCGGTTCGTGTTCAACAGGCGGATGACGCCTCCGCCGACCGTTCCCAATCCTACTATCCCGAGACGCAAAGGTCGCTGATCGTTCATAATGCCCCGTTTATCCGTTATCTGTTATGTAGATTGTGCCGCTACAGCGTACGACCGCATGTGCCAAGGGCATGTATGATGAAACTGTAATCGATGCGTGCTGCTTCGGTGTCCGACCCGGACAGACCCCGAACGGAATTGTCAGGCAGATTGCCGGGCAGGCTGCACGCAAGGCGATACCAGAGCAGGGTGTTGCGCTCCGGTGGAAGGGCGGTGTCGTCCACCAGTTCACCTAGTGATACACCCCATTTGGGCGGCTGACCGGGACGGCGCAGCACCGAAAGGGAAACCGGCGCGCCTGTGGCGGTTTTGAGGAATATCTGGGTTTCGCCTTCGCCTGTGACCGTCCCCGGATTGTAGAACGCATCGCCGACAGCCAAAATGCGTGGCGGGGCATCATTTTTTAGAAGTTCTGCCGTCACCGCGCGCGCCGTTTCTTCGCGCTCTTTGCTCCAGACCATCTGCGCATTGCGTGAAACGAGCTGCACAAAGCCTGTCCGATCGGCCGGTTTCGCGAAAATAAGCACCGACTGATTTTTGAGTTTGCCGATTCGCCCATTCGCCAAAGTTTTTATGTCCACCAGATAGCGTATTTCGGGGGCTATGCCGCCCTCACCGCGAATCAGTGCCAGCACCTGCGTCGTAATAAGAGCGCGGGCATAGCCTTCCGTGGGGGCATTTTCGGTAACGCCCTTGATAATTTTTACGCTTTTTACGCGACCGGTTATCACCAGGGGGGCGCCAATCGTCAGGTCGGCGATATCGGCATAGCCGGGCGGTGGCGGGGCCCGTCGGGCGATGGCGATATCGACCGTTTCATCAGGGCTGAACGCTAAGGAATTCTTAGGAATTGCGGCTAGAATAGGGCATAATGCCAGCAGCGCCCAAGGGATCATTTTGCGTTTTGAGATCGGCATGAAGTTTCCTTTTTCGTCCTTCGTCGGCAGCAACGCATATACCCAAGTCTGCATCTTTTCTGCCTTAAACGATAGCATGTGGGATAAAGCGTTTGCGTCGTGCTAACTGTCACGATAGGAAGGCGGAAATAAAGAAATCACGTAAATGGGGCCTTGGGGACACTGACAGGTATGTCGGTGTCTTTTTGGCCCTGTTATCAAGTGGTCGTCCTTTTTTAGAGTATGAGTTCAAGGAGTGTCGTTGCTGAATGGCCTACGCTGACCACTCGGAGACATCGAGTCGCACAGTCTCGCTTGTCATAGTCGCCCTGATTCACGTTGTTTTGGGCTATGCTTTCGTTACCGGACTTGGCATGAAATATGTCAAGAAAGCGGCGGAGCAGTTGAACGTTATCGACGTGAAGGAAGAGCCACCGCCACCGGATGAACCGCCGCCGCCGCCGCCCAAGCCAACGGATGTGCCGCCGCCGCCGGTAATCACGCCGCCGCCCGCCGTTGTCTTTCAGGCCCCGCCGGTAAACGTGGCCCCGCCGCCTCCGCCCGTGTTTGTGACACAGGCTCCGCCTCCGCCTGCGCCTCCTCCGCCTCCGGGCAAGGCGACGCGTGCTGCGCCGAAAAGCAACCCTGGAACGTGGTTTTCGGATGACGATTATCCCCAGCGCGCCCAACGTGAAGGTGCGCATGGAACAACCGGATTCCGTCTTGATGTTGGTCCGGATGGGCGGGTGACCGGCTGCACTGTTACGAGTTCGAGTGGCAACTCCGAACTGGATGAAACGACCTGCCGTCTGGCACCGCGCCGTGCAAGGTTCAAGCCTGCTATGGGAACCGACAAACAGCCAATGTCGGACTCCTATTCAGGGCGTGTAACTTGGAAAATTCCGGAATAATTATCGGGCTGACCGGGGCATTATGTTCCTGTCAGCCTTTAAGCTATGAACTAAATTTGAGAGGGAAGTGTTGAAATGTTGATCTCTATCGCAGCGGCTGCCGCCCCGAAAGCTGCAGAAAATCCATATGGCCTGATGCAAGCACTTGAAGAAGGCGGTCTGATTTCGCAGACCGTGTTCGGTATCCTGTGTATCTTTTCGTTCTTCTCGTTCTACATCATGTTCACCAAACTGATCGAACAGCAGAAAATCATCAATCAGGCGAAAAAAGTGCGCACCACTTTTTGGCGTTCCGCTTCCCTGAAGGAAGGTTCGTCCAAGCTCGAAAAGAACTCGGCCTTCAAGCAGCTCGTCGATGACGGCATCACCGCTCAGGCACATCATGGCCAGCTGACCGATCCGGTCGAAGCGCATGACTGGATGCACGGCTCGCTCGCGCGCTCAGAAGCCGCGATCAACTCCAAGCTCGGCACTGGCCTTGCGTTCCTTGCGACCGTGGGTGCGACTGCACCGTTCATCGGTCTGTTCGGTACGGTTATCGGTATCTACCGCGCGCTTATCAAAATCGGCGCATCTGGTCAGGCATCGATCGACGCGGTCGCCGGCCCGGTCGGTGAAGCGCTGATCATGACCGCGATGGGTCTGGCCGTGGCCGTTCCTGCCGTGCTTGCCTATAACTGGCTGCAACGCCGCAACAAGGGCATTGCCGAAGACCTGAACGGTTTCTCGGTCGATCTGCTCGGCTATCTGGTTTCGGGTGGTTCGGTCCGTCCGTCCGCTGCTGCTGCGCCAACCGCCGCAGTTGGCAAGCCAGCGCCTGCCAAGGCGTAAGTCACAGAAGGGCGGATCGGTTTCCCGACCGCCCTCCTATTTTGGCATCTTCGCTTGCAACTATGCGAAGATGCCCGGCAAACTCGATTACATGTTAGGATATTAATCGATGGCAATGAGCGTTGGATCAGGCGGCGGCGAAGAGAAGCCAATGTCCGACATCAACACGACGCCGCTCGTCGACGTCATGCTGGTGCTTCTCATCATCTTCCTTATCGCCATTCCGGTGGTGGTGCAGACGGTGAAGCTGAAGTTGCCCAATGTGGCGTTTGAACCGACGACGACCAAGCCGGAAAATGTCTCCCTTTCTGTTACTAATGCTGCCAATGGTGAGTGTCAGGTTTATTGGAACCTGACACGCGTCAGCTCCTCGGAGTTGCTGAAACGCGGCATTACCAAGCTGAAAGCAGACATCGACAAGGCTGGTGGCGTTGCGAATATGGACCCCACAGATTTGCCCGAAGTGCATATCCGCGGTGACATTAACACGCCTTATCGCTGCATCGGTGGTACGATTTACACCATGCAGATGGCTGGTTTCCCCAAAGTTGGCTTTATTTCGCAACCCGATCCGGGTTCGATCAAAGTCCAACGTCTGTAAGCATTACGCAGGAGTTTAGACCATGTCCATGAGTGGCGGTTCAGACGATGGCGAACCGATGATGGAAATGAACACGACGCCGTTGATCGACGTCATGCTTGTTCTCCTCATCATGTTCATCATCACCATCCCGGTCCAGACCCACGCGGTCAAGATCGACCTTCCGCAGACCCCGCCTGATCAACCGGCCCCGCCTGTTGACCCGGTGAAGAACAAGCTGGCGATTGACGCGGCGGGCACCATTACGTGGAATGCTTCCCCGATCGATTTGCTGACGCTGCGTCAGTATCTCAAGGCATCGATGGCGCTTCCGGTAGAGCCGGAGCTTCAATTCCAGCCTGACAAGCAGACGCGTTACATTGTGGTTGACCGTGTTCTCGCGGTTATCAAGCAATCGCATGTGACCAAGCTGGGCTTTGTCGGCAACGAGCAATATTATAACTTCTGATCAGCCATCATGGCTGCTCGATGATAAATTGATATAGAAAAGGACCGCGCTTGCGGTCCTTTTTTGTTCGAAGTACCGGACGTTCATGATGGGGAGGCGTTAACGGCGCGCGATCCGCCGCCCGTATTCCGTCCGTCCGATGTCAACATGTGCGCTCCCCAAATGTGTCGATGGGTCAGCTCGACGGGAAACAGGATCCGGCCCGCGCCGACCGGCTCGGCCTCGAGCCGGGCGCGCTGCGCGAGCAGCTGCTCGACGGTCAGGTTGGAATAACTGGCGTCCGCGCCCGAAACCCGGTCGTCGAGCCGCAGCAGCAGCTGGCCCTTTTC
>JBDTLS010000139.1:0-7630 GCA_039934655.1 Sphingobium sp. | reverse complement strand
GTCGACCAGCAGAAAGCTGATGCCGGCGTGTTTCTGGCTCCTATCGGTTCGAACCAGCACGAAACACCAATGTGCCCACTGTCCAGCGCTCGTCCAGGTCTTCTGCCCGTTCACAAGATAATGATCGCCCCTGTCGTCCGCGAACGTTTGGAGACCTGCGAGGTCGGATCCGGCCGAGGGCTCCGAATAGCCTTGACACCACCGCACCTCACCCTTCGCGATGCCCGGTATGTGAAGCCGCTTTTGCTCGTTTGTCCCATACTGTAGGAGTGTCGGCCCCAGCATCAGCACGCCCATTCCGCCAATAGGATTCCAAGCGCCGATCACGCTCATTTCCGCGCGAAGTATCGCGGCTTCAGCCAGCGACAAGCCCCCGCCCCCATATTGCTTTGGCCAAGTCGGCGTGCCCCAGCCCTTTTTGCCCATCGCCTGACGCCAGCGCTTCTGATCGAGCGTTTCCTCTTGTGATCCATCAAGAGCGGCGAGCAGATGTGTCTTACCTTTAAGGTCTGACGGAAAATGTTCCGCTAGCCAACTCCGCGCATGCTCGCGGAAGCTGTCCCATTTGGCTGGACTTTCCTCATCCTCTGCATGGGTCACCACACTGCCTCCTCTTTTCAATTCAACTGATTCCGGTGGGGTCGCCCCAGCTTGGAAACTTTCGCGCCGTTGGGCCGCCCGGCCATGGGGCCATCACGTGTCGCTCGCCCAGGCGTCGCAGGCTCTCTATCCTCTTAGAACGACCACGACGCTCCTACGCCAAATTGCCGCGGCGGCGCGTAGCTAACCGCCCTCACTGCACCAAGAATACCGGCATATCCGGTCGTTCCGGTGGTCACGGTTTCATTGGTGACATTCTTGACATAGGCGTAGACACGCCATGGCCCTTTTTCTGGTGACAGTGAAGCATTCAGGTTCACCGTTCCCACGGGCTTCTGCGAATTGTCCTTCGTGTTAAATTCGGTGAAGTAGACCCGATCCCGCCATACATATTGAACGCCGATACTCGGAACGAGGCCCGCAATGGACGGAGCGGTGTAGTTCGCCCCGGCGCTGACGTTCCAACGCGGAACATTCGGCAGCTCGAAGCCCCGCAGATCGATCGGGACACCCGATCCGGTAGGCGTCGTGGGGGTGTTGGTGAACTTCCGGAATTTCGCGTCGAGATAACCGGCGTTCACTGTCAGATGCAGGTTCTCGGTGGGCCGCGCCTCAAGTTCGAGCTCGGCGCCCATAATCCGCGCCTTAGGTGCGTTAGCCAAGGCAACGGTGATGCCAACGAGCTGCGAGATCTGCAAGTCAGTGTAATCGCTGTTGAAGACCGCGCCATTGATCCGAAGCTTGCGGTCGAACAGCCAGGCCTTCGCACCGATCTCCGCAGTGCCGACCTTTTCCCGCCGCACGGGCGATTGAAGAGAACCGAGATTGATCGCGCCGTCTTTCGCGGCCGTGCCATATTTTGCGTAGACGAAGAGATCGGGGGTCAGCTGTCCTTCAATCCCAACCCTGAAGGGCAAGCTGTTTGTCTTCGAGCGATTGGGGAAGTTGGAGACGTCCACGCCAAAGGGCGGAACTAGCGTTCGCTCCAGCGCATCCTTGACCGTTTTTCCGTAGCGGAGCTGGCCCGTCAAAGTCCAGACATCGCTGAGCTTAAACCGCGCATCACCATATACGGCCCAGGCATTGGTGTTCAGGCTGCCCCCGGTGAAACTGTTGAGAAACAACCCCGGAATAATGGTTTCTGCCTGAACGTTGATAAATTGGTCTGCCTTTACATGGATATAGGTGGCGCCCAGCAACCACGTGAATGGCCCTGCGTCCGAAGATGCGAAATGGGCGTCGCCGTAATAGTCATCCGTGTGGGTGACCCGATCGAAGGTGCAGGAATTCGCACTTGTACCATCACAATCATTGACAAAATGCTGCTTGCTCCGACGGAAATTGCCCGTCACCTCGAATTTGTTGTCGCCAATGGGAACACTCAAATCCGCATGTGCAGTATATACGGTGGAGTCGTACGATCCAACATTAGCAAAAGTCTCACGTGGATCGCTCGACGGGCTCGCGCCGTGCAATAGAAATGCGGGGTAGAAGCTGCTGAACTGAGTGGGCTTGATGCCCAGAGCAGCACCGTTGTCATGCTCGTCAGCATAGCTGAACAACAGTCGAAGCGATGCACCGCCGCCAAGATCGGTGAGCGTCTGGGCGCGCACAGCCTTTGTGTTGAGGTCGTCCAGGTCCTGCGGGGTCCCGGGCTGGCCAGCAATCAGGTTTTTCGTGTAACCATCAACGTTACGCAGCTGGTAGGACATGCGGAAATCCGTGTTCGCAACGCCCAATGGCCCAGAAAGATAGCCTTCGCTTTCGCGGCGGCCATAATTCCCCAGTAGACCATCGATCTTTGCCTCGAACGTATTGGTCGGCCTTGCTGAGATGATGTTGATCGCGCCTCCGACGGCATTGCGACCGTAGAGGCCGCCTTGAGGTCCCCGCAGCACCTCAAGGCGGTCAACATCGAACATCGAGGTATTGGAGGTCGTGGCATCCGAAACATAGGCGCCGTCCTGATAGATCGCCACGCCCGGATCGCCGCCGGCGATCACAAAAGTGTTGCCGACACCCCGAATAAAGAGCTGGGACGAGTTTGCCGTGGCATTGAAGTTCACATTTGGCACCGATGACTGCAAATCATCCAGACGTTGCTGCCCACTCTGGCGCTGGGTGTCTCCCGTAATGACTGAGATCGCGTCGGCCGTGCGCTGCAAATTTGTCGACCGGCGCGTCGCCGTGACCACAATGTCTTGCACCTGCGCCTCGCCATTTCCGGCCTCGGCCGCGCCGGTCTGCGCACGCGCCTCGACCGCAACCATTGACGTTGCTGCGACGCTGGCCAGCAGCAGACCCTTGATAATTGAATTGCCCATAGCTTCTTCCCATCCCGCGCTGTCGCGCATTGACGTCGGCGCACTTGAACGACGCCGACTTTATTATTTAGCGGCCATGAGGCCGAGCGTGAGTCCCGTTGCAAAGGCTGTGCCAATGGCAGCGTCAGGAGTGTAGCCGCTCGCCTGTCGTTTTTTATCGGACCGCTTGCCCCGGACGCGACGCACCAGGCTGTTCGCGCCAAGGACATTTCCGGACCCACACTGACCGCGATGAATGCACCGTTGTAAAAATTGCGTGCTTCATCACCAAGTCAGCGGCGACAAAATCTGACAATGCATCGGATTGCTGCCGTCCCGCATGCGGGGACTTACATGCTTTCACCCAAGGCCCTCGCACGATCGACAAGATTTGCCTCATCTTCTTCGAAATGACGCAGCACCGTCAGGACCACGACGACGCCTACGACCGTCACGGCTAGACCAGTCAGCATCGCCTGACGCAGCGCCTCTCCGCTTTGCAGGCCGGACGCCGCCAGCACATCGCTGACCTGCCCGATCAGATATGGTCCGAGCGCGATGCCAATCATAGTATTCACCATGTAGGCAAAGGCGGACACTGTCGCGCGGCCACGGGGCAGCATCAGGTCGTTCACCATCGATATCCAAGGGCCATAGGCGACGCTTGCCCCGAAATGTGCAACGAACATGGCGCCGTAGGCTAACGGCAGATGGTGAGTTGTCAGACTGATGAAGGCGGCAAGCAGCGAGGCGCCCATTCCGCCGAGCCAGATGATGAGCTTTCCCTTCGGAAGTCGCTTTCGCAGCCGGTCTGCCACCACGCCTCCCACAAGGACGCCGCCCAGCCCCAATCCGGCATAAGCCGCGCCCATGACGGCACCGGCTTCGCCGGAATCCACGCCATAGAAGCGCTGCAGGAATGGCACGAACCAGAACATAAGCGCCGGCAACATGAAGACTGTTGCACTGCCACCAAGAATGATGCGGATCAGGGAGCGGCCGCGAAACAGAAGGCCAAAGACGACCGGGTCGCGCAGCGCAAGGATCTGCCCCCAAGAGAAAACGGCGTAGAAACCAATAGCCATCGCGGCCCACTGCAGGAGGTCACGGGTCAGCTGCACGAGCGTCGCGGCGGACAGGATGATTGCAATGGCCGCCATGAGGTTAATTATGACGGCCCTGCGCCCGCCGTCCCGGAAGAGCCCCGGCCAGTTTAATAGTGGCACCATCCCGGCAAGCATCGCTCCGGTTTCCCGAAACGGATGCAGGTGATCCCGGGCCACAATGCCATCGCGTCCGCCTCGAGGCGGTTCGCGCAGCGTTGATACCCAGAGAGCCATGATGATACCGGGGGCGCCAACTGCAATGAAGGCGGCTTGCCAGCCTTTCAGCCCCAGGGGCGCCAGAGCCGGGTCGGGAAAATGTTCTGACCATCCCTTTAAGATCAGGCCGCCGAGAAACAGTCCTAGTCCTGAGCCAATCGATATGCCGCTGGAATATATGCCGAGGGCGGTCGTGCGGATGCGCGGTGGGAAATAGTCATATAGAAGGGAGAAGGCAGCCGGCGAAGCGCTGGCTTCTCCCACCCCTACGCCAAACCGGCACGCCGCTAGAGGCAGGAATCCGCGCGCGAGACCCGATGCCGTCGTCATAAGGGACCAGAAGCCCAGCCCGATCGTAATCAGCTTCGTGCGGTTCCAGGTGTCGGCAAGGCGTCCAAAGGCAATACCGAAGGTTGCGTAGAAAACCGCAAAGGCGGTCCCGTAAAGGAAGCCCAGTTGTGCATCGGACACACCAAGATCGGCTTTGATATCTTCCGCCAGCACGGCGAGGATTTGGCGATCCACAAAATTGAAGACATACACGAGCAGCAAAACGGCCAGTACGTAATAGGGATACCAGCCGATGGGCTCGTCCTCGTCGGTAACAGCCGCGGACGGATTTGCGTCACGCACCGGCATTCTGCCATTCACTGCATTTTCGTCTAAAAATTGCTCCGGCATATATATCTAGCCTTGTCGAAAATACTGATGCGATGGTTGGAGCGCCGTCATGGCGCGAGGCCTGCGTCAATTGCTCCGGGTGCGGCGTGTTCGAGATGTCATTGACGCTCAGAAAGTAGAGTGCGGCCTCCGGCATTCATTTCTTTGAACGAGCAAGCCAGTGCATCACCACCATCAGCTATACCTTCACAGGCAAGCGTTTTATCCCGCGGCTCGGTGCCCATCGCATCCTTCCTTTTCCGCGCATGTGCGCCCTGGCCGACGCAATGTCGATCAGGCCGGCTTCGGCACCTATCGCTCGCTCGGATGTGTATCTCTCAAAGCAAGCGCTATGCCAAGCAAAGGCCAGCGATTTTTGGCCAGCCCTTTTTTGCCAGCCGGACAGCCTACACACCGGTTGGCATCCTTTTTGCTCGAAAGGATTCCGCGACACTGACTGGCGATGCTGGAGGGCACGATTGTTCGAGCAGGCTACATTGGCGGCACGAATTTGACTGCGAACAACACAATACTGCCGTCCGCGGAGACGGTAGCCGGCACGGAAAGGATAGGTATGGAATCCGGAAAACGCCTGCTGGGTAAAGTCGCGATGGTCACTGGCGGCGCATCGGGCATCGGGGCGGAAACAGCACGCGTCTTCGCCCACCATGGGGCCCGCGTCGTTCTGTGTGACCGACACGACGAACTGGGGCTTTCGGTAGCGAGTGAAATCATCGCAGCGGGCGGTGTTGGCGAGCATCGTCGGCTCGACGTCACGAAGGAAGATCAGTGGTACGCACTCGTCGCGGACGTTGAGGCAAAGCATGGTCGGATCGACATATTATGCAACATCGCCGGCATTGCGAGGGGTGTCGATCCTGTAACTGGTGAAGTTGTCGACATGAGCCTTCCGGGGCTCTCGCTGGACGCCTGGAAACAGGTAATGGCGATCAATTCAGACGGTGTGTTCCTAGGTACGAAATCGGTCTACCCGGCGATGACCCGGGCCGGCGGGGGCTCGATCATTAACATGTCGTCTATTTGCGGTATCGTCGGCTCGTTCGGCAATGTTGCCTATAACGCATCAAAAGGCGCGGTCCGGCTTTTCTCTAAAGCGGCAGCGCTTCAATATGCAAAGGACGGGATTCGTGTAAATTCCGTGCATCCGGGCTTCGTCGATACCCCACTGGCTCGGACTGGCCATGAAGGCAATGTCGGCAGACTGCGCATGGAAGCGACGCCGCTCGGCCGCTTCGGGCTGCCGTCGGATGTGGCCTATGGATGCCTCTATTTAGCGTCTGATGAGGCCGCCTGGGTGACAGGTAGTGAGCTTGTCATCGATGGTGGCATGACGGCGAATTGAGGGCCCGGGCCCATATGAGGCGTACGAGGGAGAAGCGTCAGGTGCACAGCCGCCGGTCTCGCCAAGGGGCTCCTGATGCACGGACGGTATCAATGATGGCAAACGGGGTGCCGCTCCACTATCGGTCATGGCAGGTCAGTTCGGCAAGCCTGCGTGACAAGCAACTACTGGTCCGGGCGGTTTGCTTTGGCACCGAAACCGGAAAAAATCGGGCGCATTTGAGGAGCGAGGACTATGAAGGCAGTGCGGTATATCGGTATGGGTCAGGCGCCTGAGATCGTGGACTTGCCAAAACCCAGCCCGGGTCCCGGACAGGTGCTGGTGAAGATCGGCGGTGCCGGTGTCTGCCATTCGGACCTGCACATCATGGATTACGGGCCAGCGGAATTGCGCCCCTTCACCCTTGGCCACGAAAATGCCGGCTGGATTGCGGCACTCGGTCAAGGCGTCACTGGATGGAACGAGGGCGATCCCGTGGCGATTTATGGACCTTGGGGATGCGGGACATGCCACACCTGCCAAGGATCGGCCGAAAATTACTGCGAACGTCATGCAAGCCTCCCGTCATATGGCGGTGGACTGGGATCTGATGGCGGCATGGCCGAATATATGATCGTCCCGTCTCCCCGTTTGCTGGTGGGACTGGGAGCGCTTGATCCTGTGATGGCCGCTCCATTGAGCGACGCCGCACTGACACCTTATCATGCGATCAAGAGCGCCTTGCCCCTGCTGACGCCGGGCACAACCGCAGTCGTCGTCGGCGTCGGCGGCCTTGGCCATATGGCGGTACAGATCCTGCGTGCGCTCAGTTCGGCCAGGCTCATCGCGTGCGATGTCGACGACACCAAGCTCGATCACGCGCGTACCTTGGGTGCGGACCATGTTGTCAATACGCGCGATGGCAAAACGGCCACGTCACATATCCGGGACTTGGCCGGCGAGCAGGGTGTCAAGGTGGCCTTCGATTTCGTCGCGACACAGGCCACGATCGATCTGTGCACGAGCATAGTCGGGCGTGGCAGCCGCATCAGCGTCGTCGGAATGGGCGGCGGCACGATCGCCTATGCGGTGAACAAGCCCCATGGCTGCCAAATAGATCTTCCCTATTGGGGTTCGCGAACCGAACTGATGGAAGTGATCGCGCTGGCGCAGGCCGGTCGTATCAAAGCGGATATCGAATCCTTCCCGCTGGAGCGCGCAACGGAAGTGTATCAGCGCCTGCGGGAAGGGCGCATCCACGGACGCGCCGTCCTCATCCCCTGACCGAGCCCCTCCGCATTTCAGTCATTCCAGGGACCTGGGCAGCGACTGGATGGTCGTCGGAAGGCCTGCTGCCAAATGCTCTTCCAAACGACAGGGCAAACAGCCCCCTGACTGCCCCG
>JBDTLS010000138.1:0-7771 GCA_039934655.1 Sphingobium sp. | reverse complement strand
TTCGGTTTGAACGAGAGGACCGACGTGCCGGAGAGTTCGCCGTCGCCGAATTTATCCTTGAGATTGAGCGCGTTAAGCCCGGTACTGCTGTTACCGAGGCAGGCCAGTGTCAGAACGCCGCCCGCCGCCTGCGCAGCGGCCGCGCCCAATCCCCCGGCCACTGCGCCCGCCAACAGCGGTTGCAAAGCCGCACATGTCGCATTGTTGTTAGCAAGCGAGGCCGAGAAATTCTTGCGTTCATGCGTGTAGCGCAAGCCGAGCGTCAGATCGAGACGATCGGTAATATGCACGATGTTGTGCGTAAACACCGCCCAGCTCCGGCTTTTCTGGAAATAGCGCGAATTGGTGTCGCCCGTCCCCACCGGGATATTCAACAAAGCGTTAAAAGCTGGCTGTAGCGGCGCTGGTACGCCGCCAGCGATTAATGCCGCCACCCCTGCCTGCGAACCGCAGAAGCTATACGGAAAGTTTGTCACATTGAACGGTACACTTGTTGTCGTCAGGCCCGCCGTTAACAAACGGCACGTCGCGAACTTGCCGTAATCTGATCCGAATACGATATTATCCTCAACGGTCAGATCTTCGTGCGAATAAAAGCCGCCGACCAGCCAGTCGAGTTTCTTGTCGAACGCATCGCCTTGCAGGCGCAATTCCTGCGTGAAAGTCTTGAACTGGCGATAGGTGTTGGGGTCACGATAGAGAATGTCAGCGGCGTTATAATCATAATCGCCCGAGTCATTGGATTTATAATCGCGATAGGCGGTGATGCTGGTCAGTTTGGCGTTGCCGAAATCATAATTGATCTCACCCGACAGGCCCCAGTCTTTCAGCTTGCTGATATATTCGCGGCCGGGCGTGATCGATGCATTGCGGCTGTAGGGGTCAATCGTGATCGGCTGCCCGCTGATCGCCTGCAGTATGTTCGCGATGCGGTTGGTCGGGCTAACCGTGCCCGGTGCAGGAGCAAGCGTTTCCGTCTTGGAAATATATACCGCCGCGCAGCAATGCTCGTCCCGGTTGGTATAATCGCCGATCAGGCGGATCGACAGCGCGTCGTTCGGCTCGATCAATGCCTGACCACGCACAAAATAGCGGTCGCGGTCGTTGGTGTCGCCGGTCTTCTGGCCGCTGGTATTGACAAGGTTCATGAACCCGTCGCGCTTCGACCATACGCCATCCAATCGCAGCGCGACCTTGTCGGTCACGGGGCCGGTAATGCTGGCCGATGCGCGCCAGTAATCATAATTGCCATAGGTGATGTCGCCGCTCGCGCCCAAAGTAAACGAAGGCTTTTTGCTGACGATGTTGATCAGGCCCGCAGAAGCGTTACGGCCGAACAATGTGCCCTGCGGCCCGCGCAGCACTTCGATCCGTTCAAGTTCGCCAAGGTCGCTCAAGCCAGCGCCGGTGCGCGAGCGATAGACGCCATCGATGAAGATCGCGACCGAACTTTCGAGGCCGGGGTTGTCGCCGACCGTGCCGATGCCGCGAATGCGCGCCGCGCCGTTCGCTTCCGTGCCGGATGACGAGACGAGCAGCGACGGGGCGAGCTGGTTGAGCTGGCGGATGTCATTGGCGCCGCTGTTCTGCATACTCATCGCCGTGATGGCGGAAACCGCGATCGGCACATTGGAAAGCGGACTGGCGCGCCGGGTGGCGGTGACGATAATCTCGTTGTTGTTCACATCAGCGTCCGGGGATGCGCTTGCGGCGGGCGTTGCAGGTGTCGTTTCCTGCGCAAAGACGGGCGTTGTCGCCGCCATCAGTCCCAAAGACATCAGGGCGGATCCAGAGAATAAACCGAGCTGGTGGCGTTTCATACGGACCTCCTCTTTTTGGCGAATGACGTTATCGCGTCATCTCTTTATTAAATATAGTATGAACCATATCTTCATTGTGGCAAGAAGGCATTAACGAGCGTTTAAATTTATGCTCGGCGTGATAATTTAATCACTAAATCTGGGAGTTATGGAGCGCGGGAGTCGCACCTTCGCGCCCGGTATCAATTGGACCAGTTTGTCAGTTGGTCTGGCGCTTGGGCACGGTAAAAGTGCCGGACACCCGGCCACCCCCGCTGTTCGAAACACCGCCCGCCGCAGATTGCCCGTCGACGGTGGACCGGCCGGTCACCAGATCCATCACGAGCCGCCCGCCGGTTAAATGGTTGGCGCCCTGATTGAGTTCGACCGAACCCAGCATCGTGATGAGCCGCCGCTTGAGATCATAAATGGCGACATCGCCGTGCGCGCTGTCCTGACCGCGCGTAACATGGACGCTGCCCGATGCGTCGATCCGGTCGATCTCGACCCCGCTGCCATTGTGATAAGCGACGATCATGCGCGCTGAATCAAGCGTCAAATCCCCCTGCGTGACGTGGACGTTGCCGGACACAAGGACACGATCAGCGCGGTCCTGCACCTCGATCCGGTCGGCGGAGAAATTAACGGGCGCGTCGCTGTTATGGCCGCTCAACAGTTGCGCGTCGGCGGTATAGCCGATCAGCGCGCTGGTCACGAGGGCGGAAGTCACGGCGAGAAGCAAAGGTCTTTTCATGATTATCGCCCTTTGAGGCCATTTTGTTCGATACGCAAGGTGGCATGGCCGATGAGCGTGAACGTGCGCTCGGCAAGATCGCCCTCCAGCCGATCGCCGCTGAATGTCCCCATCGGCATCCGGCCATCGACGCGGCCAAGGCTCTGCATCCGGCGGGATTTGAGATCGATGCCGACATCGCGCGTCGTCATGCGATAGCCGTCGGCGGATTGATATTGCACCGGCCCGACGATGCCGACCCGTTCGCTGTCCATATTGTAAAATCCGCGGTTCGCGGTCAGCGAGGCCGGACCATCCTTCATCAATATGCGCGCGATCAGATCATGCATGTCGACCACCGGGTTGGCGGAGGTTTTCTGAACGGCGGACCCGGCTTGCAGCGAAAACGGACGGCCCTGACTATCCTCGCCGCGATATAAGGCTTCGCGCACCCGCATCCGCTCGCCCGCGACATCGACCTGGTTTTTATCGAGCACGAAGCTGACATCGCCGGTGAGCGTGAACGGCGCAAAAGCCAGGAACGCCGCCAATATCCCGACCCCGACCGGCAAGGTCCATTTGAGCAGCGCCACCACCCGGTCATGGCTGCCACCCGGCAGTGCCCATTTATGACGGGTGGTGCGCTGGGTATCGGCAAGCTGTGACATCGGTTCCGACCAGATCAGATATGCGCGAAAATGTCAGTTTCCGGCCAGCCGGCCAGATCCAGCAAAGCACGGTGCGGCAGGAAATCAAAGCACGCCTGCGCGATCTCCATGCGCCCTTCGCGCAGCAAGCGCCGGTTCAGCTCCTCGCGCAACTGGTGCAGGAAGCGCACGTCGGATGCCGCATATTCCTTTTGCGCGTCGGACAGCACCGGCCCGCCCCAGTCGGAGCTTTGCTGCTGCTTGCTGATCTCCTGCCCCAATATCTCGCGCACCAGCTCCTTGAGGCCATGACGGTCGGTATAGGTGCGCACCAGCCGCGACGCGATCTTGGTGCAATATACCGGGGTCGCCAACACGCCGAGGTAATGCTGAAGCGCGGCAATATCGAAGCGGCCGAAGTGGAACAGCTTCAACCGTTCCGGGTCGGCGACCACGGCCTTGAGATTGGGCGCAGCGTAATTGCTGCCCGGAGAAAAGCGCACCAGATGCTCATCCCCGCGCCCGTCGCTGATCTGGACAACGCAGAGCCGGTCGCGCGGGGTCAGCAGACCCATTGTTTCGGTGTCGATGGCCACAGGGCCGGGCGCCAGCACATCGGCAGGCAGATCTTCTTCATGGAAATATATCGTCATCCGCTCCCTTTATCGGGGCCGCGCGCAATACTCAATGCGGGAGAGAGCGTTGCGGGCTTTTCGAGCCTGATGACTTTGGATCGAGGTATCTTCGTCATTGCGAGCGCAGCGAAGCAATCCAATTTCCGCCGCAGGATTGCTTCGCTGTGCTTGCAATGACGGTTCCATTCAACGTCATCAGACTTTACGAGCGAAGCGTTTTCTTGGCGGATCATTTCATGCTAGGGGGTGGATTACTGACGACAAAGGCCGATTTATGAACGACATGACCCAGACGCCCGAAATGCTGATTGCCGCGATGGCCGCGCGTGCGCGGCTGGCCAGCGGCGTGTTGGCGGCGACGAGCGACGCGCAGAAGGCGCGGGGGCTGATGCTGGCGGCGCAGGCGCTGCGGGATCGGCAGGGTGACATTGGCGCCGCCAATGCGCGCGATATGGAAAATGCCGCTGCCAACGGCCTGTCCCCCGCGATGCTGGACCGGCTGCGTTTGGACGAAGGCCGGATTGAAAGTACCGCGCAAGGGGTGGAGCAGGTTGCGGGGCTTCCCAATCCGCTCGGCGAGATCATCGACGAGAGTATCCGCCCCAATGGCATGAAATTGCAACGGGTGCGGGTGCCGCTCGGCGTGATCGGCATTATCTATGAAAGCCGCCCCAATGTGACGGCCGATGCGGCAGCATTGTGCTTGCGGTCGGGCAACGCATCGATCCTGCGTGGCGGCAGCGAGGCGATCGAGAGTAACCGGGCGATCCATGCGGCGATGATCGAGGGGATTAATGCTGCGGGCCTGCCCGTCGACGCCATCCAGCTCGTGCCGATGACCGACCGCGCCGTGGTCGGCGCGATGTTGCGGGCCGCCGGACTGATCGACCTGATCGTGCCGCGCGGGGGCAAATCACTGGTCGCGCGCGTGCAGGATGAAGCCCGTGTGCCCGTGCTCGCCCACCTCGACGGCATCAACCACAGCTATGTCCACGCATCGGCCGATCCCGACATGGCGCGCGCGCTGATCGTCAACGCCAAGATGCGCCGCACCGGCATATGCGGGGCGACCGAAACGGTGCTGCTGGACCGGGGCTTTTCCGAAGCGCGCAGCGTCATCGCGGCGCTGCTTGACGCGAAGTGCGAGGTGCGGGGCGATTCGGCGGTGCAGGCACTCGACCGCCGGGTGAAGCCCGCCAGCGACGAGGATTGGGATACCGAATATCTCGACGCCATCGTTTCTGCGGCGGTTGTCGACGGGCTGGATGATGCCCTCGCCCATATCGCCGCCCATGCCAGCCACCACACCGACGCCATCATCGCGCAGGATGCCGAGGCGGCCGAAAAATTTCTGGGCGCGGTCGATAGCGCGATCGTCATGTGGAACGCATCGACGCAGTTTGCCGATGGCGGCGAATTTGGTTTAGGCGCGGAAATCGGCATTTCCACCGGCCGGTTACATGCGCGCGGGCCGGTCGCCCTCGAAGGGCTGACCACCTATAAATGGCTGGTGCGGGGAACCGGCCAGACCCGGCCCTGAGCGCCCGATCCTGAACGCCCGATCCTGAACGACAGCGGTAAGTATCATTTCGCGTGATGCGGTGTTTGCGTTCAGGATTTGGAACCCGGACAGTCGCCGACTGTGGCATAAATAATGCGGCCCGGCCAAACAGTATAATTTCCCGCCGAAAATCGTTAGCTCTTGGTAAAAATTTGGCTATAGTGATTCCCAAACCGTAGGTTACGGCGGATTCTGCATGTCCATTCGTCCGACATGTTCATCCGTGATTGGGATTGGACGAAGCGAAAGTGACTAAGAGGGCATGAGTTTTGATAGAGGTCGCCGCGGACGCGGCAAGGACAAGCGTGACGGTTTCGGTGAAGATAGCTTCGGCGGTTTTCCGGAGCCAGCTGGCAGCCGTTTTGGCGGCGGCGGCAATTTCGGTGACCGTGGCGGTTTTGGCGGCGGCGCTGGCGGCGGCGGTTTCGGTGACCGTGGCGGTGGCGGTGGTGGCTTTCGCGGCGGTGGTGCCGGCGGGGCAGCTGGTGGCGGTGCGCGTGGCGGAATGCCTGCGCAGGTTGTCGGTGAAGGCACTGGCGTCGTAAAATTCTTCAACGCGCAAAAGGGCTTCGGCTTCGTTGTTCGTGATGATGGCGCGGAAGACGTGTTCGTGCACATCAGCGCCGTTGAGCAAGCGGGACTGACCGGTTTGGCGGAAGGCCAACCGCTCGGCTTTACGCTGGTTGACCGGGGCGGCAAGATTTCCGCGACCGACCTTAAGATCGACGGAGAGCCGTTGCCGGTGACCGATCACGCACCGCCCCGCGAACCGCGCGAGCCACGTGCAGGTGGTTTCGGGGCAGGTGGTTTCGGGGGGGCGCCGGATCGGGGTCCGCAGCGTCAGTTGACCGGCGAACGCGCCAGCGGCACGGTAAAATTCTTCAACGCGATGAAGGGCTTTGGCTTCATTCAACGCGACGATGGCCAGCCCGATGCTTTCGTGCACATCAGTGCCGTGGAACGGGCCGGAATGAATTCCCTGAATGAGGGCGACCGCCTTGATTTTGAACTGGAAGTCGATCGTCGCGGCAAACACGCCGCCGTCAATCTTCAGGCCAAGACCGACTAACCAATAGCGTTATTGCGTGAGCAATTACGCGCAATGACACACATTATGAAAGCCGCCGATGCCTCTGTCGGGTGTCAGCGGCTTTTTATTAGCGGCGGACACGAATGCGCGCCATCCTTAGAGAATAATTTACCATGCCATGATAACCCGCATTCATGGACATCACAGATATTTCACCAGCCCCGGCGCAAAACATGATGCACGTCATGAACGACGAAGATCTGAGCCTCAGCGATGCAGAGATAGCGCTGCGGGCCGGTTTTTACCTCAAAAGTCCGAGCTTGTTTGAAAATATGGGCCAGCTCTGGGCGCATTGTTCGGACATTCTTATCGCCTCTTATTTGGCGCGCTGGAACCAGATATTCCAAAGTGAATATGGCAATCGGCGCTTCAGCGCAGCCTATAGCGAGCAATTTACCGCCACCTTGCCGCTGGCGTTGGAGCAACATTATAGCCGTCCCATTGATGCCGATTGGATACGGACCATTAGTGTGCGGGCGCTCCATTTCCATAAACTGGATATTCCATCGCCGTTTTTGGCATTGAACGATGCGATCTCCCTGAACCAGATAATCGCCAATATTACCGAACGCTTCGCCGACCAGCCAGATTTACTGGCGGTTTTGCTATCAACCTACAATCGCGTCCATGCCATTGAGATGGAAACCCTGTACGCGCAGATGTCCTTCGCCAAAACATACGAAAGCGCCAGCAAGCGCAATATCGCGAGCGAGTCTTATCAAGCGGAGGTCACCAAGCAACTGAGCGGCGTGCAGGCCGAATCGGCCACGCTGCGTCACGAGATTACCGCGACTTCGCAAGCGGCTTCCACGATGCTGGAACGTGCGCTCGAAGTAGCCGCCGCCGCCGAGGAGTCCTCCGTGACCATGCTGGATGCCGCGCGCACAGCGGCGGGCCTGTCGCAATCAATATGCGAGGTTGAAGGGGAACTCAGGCGCGGAGACCAGGTGATTTCCAGGGCGTTTGTGGCCGTTGAAGCCGCGTCGAAATCTGGAGAATGGCTGGCGAACCAGGCGCAAACCATCGATTCCATTCTCGGTTTTATCCGCGACGTCGCAGGCCAGACCAATCTTCTCGCGCTCAATGCCACCATCGAAGCTGCCCGCGCGGGCGACGCCGGACGCGGCTTTGCAATCGTTGCGCAGGAAGTCAAATCACTTGCCAGCCAGACCTCGCGCGCGACCGACGACATTGCTGCGAAGATCGCCGATATTCAAAATGCAACCAAAGATACGGTGAAAGCCAATGGCAGCATAATGGGGACGGTGCAGGACGTAGAGACGATGTCCAAAGCGGTGTCCACCTC
>JBDTLS010000137.1:0-7777 GCA_039934655.1 Sphingobium sp. | reverse complement strand
GTCGGGAATGCGGCCGGTCTTTACCAGTCCGGAGATAAAATCAAACTCGGTCGCGCCCGCCGCTGGAAAGCCGATCTCGATCTCCTTGACGCCGACCCGGCACAACAGATCGAAGAAGCGTTGCTTCTTCTCGGCGTTCATCGGGTCGATCAACGACTGGTTGCCATCACGCATGTCGGTGGACAACCAGCGTGGCGGCGCGGTGATGGTTTTTGTCGGCCACTGCCGATCGGGCAAATCGACCTGTGGAAAAGCGCGATATTTCTGCGAGGGGTCCTGTAACATGGTCATGGCAATTCCTGCATTGCGGGCGGGGCTTCAAAGGCCCTAGTCTATACGGTGAATATCGGCCCTTAGGCTGTGTTCGCGGCCAACGATGGCCAGCGCAAAAGACACGCCTAAGGGCGTGTAAGTCGTAGAAGCAGCAGGGACAGACTATGTGCCATGTCCCTGCCCTTACCGGGATTGGGTTAATTTAGTCCAGCTTTTTTTAATTCACGGCCCATCGTGCACCCGTGTCATTTTTCAAATGCGGCCGTGATCGTCAGCTCTATCGCATCACCGACCACCGGCACGCCATAGCCCAGCCCGAAATCGCTGCGTTTGATCAGCCCATGCGCGCTAAAACCGATCGTGTCCTTTTTCATGAAGCTGTTCAGACCAGCGCCGGTGAAGGTCGCGTTCAGCGTGACCGGCTTGGTAATACCCTTGATCGTCAGGTTGCCGACGATTTTCGCAGTGGTCCCCTGCGCCGTGACGGATGTGGATTCAAATATCGCGGTCGGGAATTTCACCGCGTCAAAGAAATCGCTCTTCATCAGATGCGCGTCGAGATCCGCTACGCCCGTCCGCAAATTGGTAACAGGGAACGTCACTATCACCTTGGCTTTGGCAGGCGCTTTGGGATCGAGCGTCATGCTGCCTTCGGGCATCGCGATAATGCCCATATTCTGGGTGAAGCCCATGTGATTATAGTTGAACAGCACCTGCGTGTGGCCGGGGTCGACCTGATAGGTGCCGGCGGTCACCAGCTTGGTATCCATCTTGCCGGGGGGCGAAGTAGGCATTTGGGCGGCGCTGATCCCGCCCACTGAAGTCACGAGGGCGAGAGCTACCAAGATCGGGACAGTGTGCATCATCGGTTCCATCCATATAGAGCGTTTTCCAGTCAGGTGGAATCACCTGACTGGAAAACACGGCAAAACCATAGATAGAGTGGGCGAGCCGATACAATCGGATCGCAAACCGCGCTAAAAAGGGCGCCGCCAAAATAGGCGACGCCCTGCAAATGTATAGTGCTATGCGACTGATCAGTTCTTTTCTTTGTCGACCAGCTTATTGGCGCCGATCCACGGCATCATCGCGCGCAGCTCCGCACCGACCTTTTCGATCGGATGGGCAGCGGCGGCCTTGCGGCTGGCCTTCAATTCGGGCTGACCAGCGCGGTTGTCGAGGACGAAATTCTTCACAAAGCGCCCACCCTGAATATCGGCAAGAACCCGCTTCATCTCGGCCTTGGTTTCAGCGGTGATGATGCGCGGACCAGTGGTGATGTCGCCGTATTCTGCGGTGTTAGAGATCGAATAGCGCATGTTGGCGATGCCGCCTTCATACATCAGGTCGACGATCAGCTTCACTTCGTGCAGACATTCGAAATAGGCCATTTCCGGCGCGTAACCCGCTTCGGTCAGCGTTTCGAACCCGGCCTGAATCAGGTGGGTCAGGCCACCGCACAGCACCGCTTGCTCACCGAACAGGTCGGTTTCGCATTCTTCGCGGAAATTGGTTTCGATGATGCCGCTGCGGCCGCCGCCCACGCCTGATGCATAGGCGAGCGCAACGTCATGGGCATTGCCGCTGGCGTCCTGATGCACGGCGATCAGGCACGGCACGCCGCCACCGCGCACGTATTCGCTGCGCACCGTATGGCCGGGGCCTTTCGGCGCAATCATGAACACGTCGAGATCGGCGCGCGGTTCGATCAGCCCGAAGTGCACATTCAGGCCATGCGCGAATGCCAGCGCCGCGCCCTGCTTCAAATTGGCGTGCAGGTCGTCGGCATAAATCTGCGCCTGATATTCGTCGGGCGCGAGGATCATGACAATGTCGGCCCATTTGGCGGCATCGGCATTGCTCAGCACTTTGAAGCCCGCGCCTTCCGCTTTGGCCGCGGTGGCGGAGCCGGGGCGCAGGGCGATGGCAACATCCGCCACACCGCTGTCGCGCAGGTTCTGGGCATGGGCATGGCCCTGACTGCCGTAGCCGACGATGGCAATTTTCTTGCCCTTGATCAGGCCGAGGTCTGCATCACGATCATAATAAACGCGCATTTCTGTGTCTTTCTTAAGATATTTGGCCCGTGCGGGCGCTGTGGGATAGGGTGAATTCAATTCAATCAGGCGGCGTCCTTGCCGCGAACCATGCCGACAACGCCGGTCCGGCCGACTTCGACCAAACCAATCTGCCGCATCAGGCTTACAAAGGTGTCGATCTTATCGGTGGGACCGGTAATCTCGAACACAAAACTTTCGGTGGTGGTATCCACGACCTTGGCGCGGAAGATGTCGGCAAGGCGCAGCGCCTCAATCCGGTGGTCACCACTGCCCGCGACCTTGACCAGTGCCAGCTCCCGCTCAACGAACGGTCCGTTTTCGGTCAGGTCCGTGACTTTGTGCACCGGCACCAGCCGATCGAGCTGGGCGATGATCTGGTCAATGACGCGGGGCGGGCCGTTGGTAACGATCGTGATCCGGCTGATCATATGATCGCCGGAAATATCCGCCACGGTCAGGCTGTCGATATTATAGCCGCGCGCCGTGAACATGCCGGCAATGCGCGCCAATATGCCCGCTTCGTTGGCGACAGTGATCGAGAGCACATGACGGTCGCTCTGTTCCTCCCGGATATGCATCAATCAGCGTCCTTCTTAACTTCTTCCTTAACTTCTTCCTTAACTTCTTCGTCCCGGCGCACTGTAAGCATTCCGGTCATCGCGTAATGCCAGTCCCCGTCCAAGCGATGCGCAATCCGCACCGGGAATCCTACGATCGCATCGAAAATACGACCCAGATGCTCGCCGACATACCGCGGACTGACGAGCACGCGGCCATAATGCGCCGTGTGCAAATCAAACCCTTTGTCCAGCATCACTTCCCATTCCTCCAGCTCATCGATGGCATAGTCCACCGTCCATCCCGTCAACTCGTTCGTCTTGTTCGCGCGCTCGAAATCCCACGGTTCGCTGACATGAAGGCGAAGTTTGAGATGATCGGTCACGATGAGGCTCCCTTGGTCAACAGAACCGCGTCATACCAGTGCTTTTGCCTCGTCGTCCATCTTGCCCGAAACCTGACTGGGTTCGAGCAACATATCGGTGTGGGCCGCGCCACTCGGTATCATCGGGAAACAGTTCGAAAGTTTCGCGACACGGCAATCGACCATCACCGGACCCGGCGTTTCCAGCATCTGCTTGATGCCAGCGGCCAGCTCCTGCGGCCCCTCGATCCGTATCCCGGTCCAGCCATAGGCTTCGGCGAGCTTCACGAAATCCGGCAGGCTGTCGGAATAGCTTTGCGAATAGCGGCTTTCATACGTCAGTTCCTGCCATTGGCGAACCATGCCCATATATTCATTGTTGAGGATGAATATCTTGACCGGCAAACGATATTGGCTGGCGGTGCCAAGTTCCTGAATGTTCATCTGGATCGAAGCATCACCGGCCACACATATGACCATGCTATCGGGATTGCCGACCTGCGCACCAATCGCCGCCGGAAAACCATAGCCCATCGTTCCCAGACCACCCGATGTCAGCCACTTGTTCGGCGCATCGAAATGAAAATGTTGCGCCGCCCACATCTGATGCTGACCGACTTCGGTGGTGATGATGATATCCTTGCCCGACGCCTTGGTCGCGGCAAACAGATCGGCAATCGCACGTTGCGGCATGATCTCACTGCCGTTCTCGGTATAATCGAGGCTGCGGCGCGCGCGCCAGCCCGCGATGCGGTTCCACCACTCGGTCAGATCCTGCGCCTGAACGCCGGTCGCTTTCAATCGCGCGATGATATCCGCCATAGCGCTGCCGACATCAGCGACGACCGGCAGATCGACGACGATATTCTTGTTGATCGAGCTGCGGTCGATATCGACGTGGATTTTAACGCTGTCGGGCGAAAAGGCATCGAGCCTGCCCGTCACGCGGTCGTCGAACCGCGCGCCCAGGCACACGATCAGGTCTGCCTTGTTCATCGCCATATTGGCTTCATAGGTGCCGTGCATACCGAGCATACCGAGCCACTGCGGCGAAGATGCCGGAAATGCGCCCAGTCCCATCAGCGTCGACGTCACCGGCGCGCCGGTCAGCGCCGCCAGCTCACGCAGCAAAGCGGATGCTTCCGGCCCGCTGTTTATGATACCTCCGCCCGTGTAGAAAATGGGCCGCTGCGCATTGGCTATCAGGTCGGCTGCGCGCGCAATCGCGTCGGCATCCGCTTTCACCCGCGGGCGATAGCTGGGGTGCGCGGACACGTCGGGAATGGCATATTTGGCCGTCGCCACCTGAACATCCTTGGGGATGTCGATGACCACTGGCCCCGGCCGTCCAGATGTGGCGATATGAAAAGCCTCATGCACCACCTGCGCCAGCTTGGCAGGCGATTTGACGAGGTAATTATGCTTGGTGCAATGGCGGGTCAGACCGACGGTGTCCGCTTCCTGAAACGCATCCGTCCCGATCAGATGCGTTGCGACCTGTCCGGTGATAACCACCATCGGAATCGAATCCATCAGCGCGTCGGTAATGCCGGTGATCGCATTGGTTGCGCCGGGACCGGACGTCACCAGCACGACACCGGGCTTGCCGGTCGACCGGGCATAGCCCTCCGCCATATGCGTTGCGCCCTGCTCATGCCGAACCAGAACATGCTTGATCTTCGGATGATTATAAAGGGCATCATAAATAGGCAGCACCGCGCCACCGGGATAGCCGAACACCACGTCGACACCCAGATCCAGCAGGCATTGCAGCAATATGTCAGCGCCGCTGCGTTCAGCCACACGCGTTCTCCCTTAATTTACGCCCGTCAGTCGTACCCGCGAGTCAAGCCTGTCATGCGCTGGAGCGCATTGCGCGAAGAGCATGTGAATGGCAAGCCTATGTGCGGACAGGCGCCCGTATGAGAAATAAAATGATATGTCAAATATTATTGGAGTAATTTTATTACAATTTTTTCGATATTATTGTCATTGATTTCTGCGGTCGCCCGCTCCCACGCGGGCGGTGGCTGGCGATTGAACCAGGTATATTGGCGTTTCGCATACTGGCGGGTGGCCGTCTGGGCCTGTGCTATCATCATCTCGCGCGACATTTCTCCCGCCAGCCATCCGGCAATTTCGCGCACGCCGATCGCGCGCATAACCGGTAGATCGGGCGAAAGATCGCGCGAAAGCAAGGCGCGAACCTCTTCGACTGCGCCTAAACTCAGCATTGCCTCAAACCGGCTGTCACAGCGCGCGAACAACCATTCGCGCGGCGGCAACAGCACGACCGGCGCAAGCGATATGCTGTCGGCGATGCCTCCGCTCTTTTGCGCACGCCACCACAGGACGCTGTGCCCGGTGGAGCGCACCACCTCCAGCGCGCGCGCAACACGGGCGCTATCGGCGGGGGCGAGCCGCGCGGCGCTGGCAGCATCTTCACGCGACAGGGCTTCCCACGCATCCGCCACCGGCATCGCCCGCACATTGGCCCGAATATCGGGGGCGATGTCGGGGATCGGCGCAATCCCGTCGAGCAAACTGCGGATATACAGACCCGTGCCGCCCACCAATATCGGCAAGCGCCCCCCGGCATGTGCCGCCGCGATCTCCCGCCGCGCCATATCCGCCCAGTGCGCAGCCGAACATGGCTCCGCGCCATCGACAACCCCAAACAGCCGGTGCGGCGCGCGCGCCATTTCATCTGCGCTTGGTCGCGCGGACAAGACGGAAAGGTCCGCATATACCTGGCTCGCGTCGGCATTGATGACCACGCCATCGCACCTTTCGGCGAGCGCAAGTGCAATCGCGCTCTTGCCGCTGGCCGTGGGTCCGGCAATAAGCGCCAGCCGGGGCAGCCGGGATTCGTATCTGTCAGGATAAACGGGAGTGGTCATGTTCGTCGCAACCATAGTCGCAACTGATGCTCTGGGGCAGGGGGATATTTCCGCCGCGTGGGACAGGCTGGCCGACGCGGGTTGCGCGCCCAATGCCGCACACGTCATTGAGGTCGGAAAGGCGGTGGACCTTCCCTTTGCGCAGGACCCGAAGGAGGCCCGTGCGACCCTTGCCGCGCTTTCGGGCACCATCGACAGCATCGTACAGCGCGCATCCAACCGCCAGAAGAAGCTGCTGATCGCCGATATGGATTCGACGATGATCACCGTCGAGTGCATCGACGAACTGGCGGACTATGCCGGGATCAAGGCGCAAATCGCGGCTGTGACGGAAGCCGCGATGCGCGGCGAGCTGGATTTTGCCGAGGCGTTACGCGCACGTGTCGCCTTGCTGGCCGGGATGGACGAAACGCTGATCGATCAGTGCCGTGCCGAGCGGGTCAAAATCATGCCCGGTGCCAAGGCGCTGGTGCAGACCATGCGGGCGCGCGGCGCGCAAACCGTGCTGGTGTCGGGCGGCTTTACCCGCTTTGCCGAGCCGGTCGCTGCCGAGATCGGCTTTGCGCGGGTGGTCGCCAATGTGCTCGACATAGCGAATGGCCAGCTCACCGGCACCGTAGCCCAACCGATTGTCGATGCGCTGCGCAAACGCCAGGAGCTGGAACGCGCCTGCGCCGCGTTCGGCATCGACCCCGCCGATGCTATGGCGGTGGGCGATGGCGCCAACGACATCCCGATGATCGAGGCCGCCGGGCTGGGTGTTGCCTATCACGCCAAGGAAAAGGCCCGCACCGCTGCCGACGCGGAAATCCGCCACGGCGACCTCTCGGTGCTTCTTTACGCGCAGGGCATAAAGCGCACGGATTGGGTGGAGGGGTGATCGCCGGTCCCAGCCCCAGAAGCTTGCAGAGTTTTGGTGTTTGGGGGACTTTGATGATGTAACCGCCCGCCGACGCGCGCGCTCAGATTCAGACGATCCCGGCGCCGAGCCCGACCGGCGCGCGCTCTTGCGCCTTACGGTCGCGCCAGCGGCATTGGCGGTAGGTTCCCAGCACCTCGATTGCGCCGCCACTCTCAAACCGCGCTCGAGCAAGAATTGGCGTAACATCGACGTTGTAGGCCCGGCGCAGCGCCTGGAAGGCCATCATCGTGTCGTTGCTTTCCTGCGCTTGATGCAGCGCCTTTCGGTCCACCAGCAGCGCTTTTGCGAAGCACTGCGTAATCGCCTCAGCAGAGGACAGCATGGACTCGATGGGATCGGTCACATTGTGCGACTGATCGATCAGGTAGCTGGGCCGGAACCCATCGCGCGGATTGAGTTCAGCTTCGACCAATTCATTGAAGATCAGAAACAGCTGGTGAGGGTTGATCGAACCGGAATCGAGATCATCGTCACCATATTTGCTGTCGTTGAAGTGAAAACCGCCCAGCTTGCCGAAACGGTGAAGCCGCGCAACGATTTGCTCGATATTGGTGTTGGGCGCGTGATGGCCAAGATCGACCAGGCACTTCGCCTTGGGACCAAGTTCCTGCGCGGCGAGGATCGAGGAGCCCCAATCCGCAATCACCGACCATTATTCAAGAGTTACGCAACTCATTGAATATGAAATATAAAATTGGCC
>JBDTLS010000136.1:0-7823 GCA_039934655.1 Sphingobium sp. | reverse complement strand
CTGACACTGGGCCGCTCGGTCAATATCGAGATTGATATATTGGCCCGGTATCTGTCTCGTATGAAAGACAGACATTTGGCATTTTAATGTGATTCCAATATTGACGGTCACATTATAATGTGATTATCGTTGCGCATGGCATATCAATTAGTCGAACAGCTCCACCTCCTCATGACCGATGAGGGAATTTCGCGTTCCGGTCTGGCTCGTGCTGCGGGCCTCCACGCCAACAGTCTGCGTAAACTGGGTGACAATGATTGGAACCCTACGGCCGATACGATGGGCAAACTCGAAGCCTATCTGGAAAAACGTGAGGGCGGAACGGCGCTCGCCTCGCCGGAAGAGATTATCAACGAAGCCCGTAATGGCCGCATGTTTATTCTTGTCGACGACGAGGACCGCGAGAATGAAGGCGATCTTGTCATCCCCGCGCAAATGGCGACGCCCGATGCCATCAATTTCATGGCGACGCACGGACGCGGACTGATCTGCCTCGCCCTCACCAGAGTGCGGGTGGAGCAGCTTAATCTCGACCTGATGAGCCGCGCCAACGGGACTCGCCACGAAACCGCGTTCACAGTTTCGATTGAGGCGCGCGAAGGTGTCACCACCGGCATATCGGCGGCGGACCGCGCCCGCACCGTATCAGTGGCAATCGATGCTTCAAAAGGACCGAGCGATATCGTCACTCCCGGCCATGTATTCCCGCTGGTCGCGCGTGACGGCGGCGTTCTCGTCCGTACCGGCCATACAGAAGCCGCTGTCGATGTTGCGCGCCTTGCTGGCCTTAATCCATCCGGCGTGATTTGCGAGATCATGAAAGACAATGGCGAAATGGCGCGCCTGGACGATCTGATCCCGTTTGCCCAAAAGCACCGGATGAAGATCGGCACGATTCGTGATCTGATCGCCTATCGCCGTAGCCACGACCATCTTGTCGAGAAACGGGCCGAAGCGAAATTTACCAGCAAGTGGGGCGGCGACTGGACCGCCATGACCTTTTTCAACAAGGCCACTGGAACAGAACAGATCGTGTTGCAGAAGGGACGCGTTGACCCGCAACAGCCCACGTTGGTGCGTATGCACCAAATCGCTCCATTCGCCGATGTATTCGGGGAAGCCGGGCCACGCAACATGGTGTTGGCGCGCTCGATGGAAATTATTGGCAAAGCAGGATCAGGCATCATCGTGGCCATCAACCGCCAGACGCCCGATGCGTTCACCCGTATGTTCCTGCAACATTCAGTAGCGGACGAAGACAATATGGATGAACTGCGCGATTACGGCGTGGGCGCGCAAATTCTCGCCGAACTGGGTGTGCATGATATGATCTTGCTCTCCAATACTCACCACAGCCTGATCGCGCTGGATGGGTACGGCCTGACGATCGTCGGCCAGCAACCCATTGATATTTGAGGGCAGACCAATGGCAAAATTCCTGATCGTCGAAGCGCGTTTTTACACGCATCTCAACGATCTGCTGATAGAGGGTGCTATTGCTGCTCTGGAAAATGCAGGCCATCGCCATGAAGTACTCACCGTTCCCGGTGCACTGGAGATACCCGGCGCAATCGCTATGGCGGCAGAAAGCGGTCGCTATGATGGCTTCATTGCAATCGGCGTGGTCATTCGCGGCGAGACCTATCATTTCGAAGTGGTATCGAATGAAAGCGCGCGCGGCCTGATGGCGCTATCGATGGATGGCATAGCAATCGGCAACGGCATATTGACTGTAGAAAACGAGGCGCAGGCGTTAACCCGCGCGCGCTCATCCGAGAAGGACAAGGGCGGCGAAGCGGCCAAAGCGGCGATTGCTATGTTGAAAATTCGTGAGAAGTTCGCATAGGCTCTGGACAGGACGACCGCAGGCATAGAAAAGATAGCCGATGATCGACCTGCCGACAGACCCGACACTTGATGAAATTCGCGCAGCTTTGGCGCCGCTGGTGGCGAGCAATGCTGCGTTCGATGGCTGGTGCGCGCAGGCGGTCACCTTTGCCGCGAGCCATGCAGGTGTTGACGAGCATATCGCGCGGCTGGCCTTCGATGGCGGGCCGGTCGCGATGATCGACGCCTGGTTTACGTATATCGACGAACGCATGACCGCTGCGCTTCCCACCGCCACACTGGAACCAATGAAGATCCGCGAGCGTATCACTGCGCTGGTCGCCAAGCGGCTGGATTTTCTGGCGCCCGACCGCGAAGCGTTGCGTCGTGCGCTGTCGTTACTCTCCATGCCGCAAAATCTTGCACGGGCGGCGAAAATGGGCTGGCGCGCCGCCGATATCATGTGGAACGCGGCGGGCGACACCAGCACGGATTATAATCATTATACCAAGCGTAGCCTGCTCGCGGCAATCTATACCGCCACGCTACTGGTTTTCGTGAACGATGAAAGCGAAGGCTATGCCGATACCCGCGCATTTCTGGCGCGCCGTATTGATGGCATCACGAAATTCGAAAAGGCCAAGGCGCGGCTCACCACCAAAAACGATCAGCGCATCAGCCTCGCGCGCTTCATCGGACGTCTGCGCTATCCGGCGATCTGAACGCGAGTTCAGCGCAGGTTCAATACGCCAGCCTCACAACAATTCCATGTTTGATGGAGAATATCGATGAAATATCTGGTCCGCATCTGTGCGCCGATAGTGTTGGCTGGCGGATTGATGCCGCTTTTGTCTTCCCCCGCACTGGGCGTAACATCTGCTCCCGCCAACACGGATCTTGCGCGGGTGTCGGCCTATATCCGCGCTGTATCGACGCTTAAGGCCGATTTCGTCCAGACTGATCGCAACGGACAGGTTTTGAGCGGCAAGCTGACGCTCAAACAACCGGGCAAAATCCGTTTCCAGTTTCAACAGGGCGTACCGTTATTGATCGTAGGCGATGGCAAGGCGCTGACCGTGATCGATTATGAGGTGCGCCAGGTTCAGCGTTGGCCGATCGGCAGTTCACCGCTCAGCGCATTGATCGATCCGAGCCGTGACCTGTCCAAGTTCAGCAAGGTGATCCGAACCGGCGATGCCAACCGGCTGACGATTGAGGCACGCGATCCCAAACGCCCGGAATTCGGCACCATCACGCTGGTTTTCAACCGCAAGGCGTCTGCTCCGGCTGGATTGGAGCTGAGCGGGTGGGTTGCCAAGGATGCGCAAAATAATCGTACAGCCGTGCGACTGTCCAACCATGTCTATGGCGCGGCGATTCCTGATTCGGCCTTCCGGTGGAACGATCCCCGCCCGCGCGGACGACCGACCGGTGGCTGAACGCGATGACATGATTTGAGGCGGCTGCCAGCGTGCAAAAAATGAACGCACGGGAACGGTTTGTTCATCTTGGCGACAGGCAGAATCGCCTAAAAGGCTTTCAGGACGAAAGCGGAGTTGACCGGGATTCCCCCCTGTTACCCGTCCTCCGCAATCGACCAATCGCGCTTCGGCGCACAAGAGACCCCCGTTCCATGCCCCCGGAGCGGGGGTCTTTTCTTTCATGTGATGATCTCCGCGATTGCGCTTGTTCACCCGCTTGCATGGCTGCCACTTGCCGCCTAGGGGGAATATATGTCCCAAACCGTCAAAATCGCTTCGTGGAATATCAACAGTGTCCGCGCCCGCCTCGATATCGTTACCCGCTTCCTGACCGAAGAAGCCCCCGACATCTTATGCCTTCAGGAAACGAAGGTGATGGACGATACCTTCCCCGGCGGCACCTTTCGGCAGCTCGGCTATAATCATCAGGTGCTGCACGGCCAGCCAATGCACCACGGCGTCGCGATCATCAGCAAGATCCCGATCCGCGAGGATGCCCGTAACGACTGGCAGGCCAATGGCGAAGCGCGGCATGTCGGCGTACGCATGGACAATGGTGTGCGGATTGAGAATGTCTATGTACCGGCGGGCGGTGAAGTCCCCAATATCGATGAAAACCCCAAGTTCGGCCAGAAGCTCGCGTTTCTCGAACGGATGATCGATTGGTCGGCGGCGCTCGACAAGCCGACGATCTTGACCGGGGATTTCAACATCGCGCCGCTTGAATCCGACGTGTGGAGCCACAAGGCGCTGATTGATGTTGTCAGCCATACGCCGGTTGAGATCGATTTGCTGGATCGTATGCGGGCGGCGCACAACTGGATCGACATCGGCCGCAAATTTTATCCCGAACCGCAACGCCTGTATACATGGTGGAGTTACCGCGCGCGCGACTGGGCCGCGTCCGACCGCGGACGACGGCTCGACCATATGTGGGTCAGCCCCCAAATCGCGGACAACGCGATCAGTCACCGGGTGCTCGAACCATGCCGTAGCTGGGCGCGGCCATCGGACCATGCGCCACTCGTCACGGAATTCAAATTCTGATGTCTGCGCGCGACACCGCCCGCGCCATCGATGCTCTGCGTCGCGGCTGGCCGGTGCGGGTGAGCGCACGAGATGGAGTGTTGGTGGTGTTGGCTGTGGAAAGCGCCGATGATATCGCCCTGCCCGCTTTTGATCCTGAACATCGTGCCGATATTTTGATATCGGCGAGCCGCGCGCATACTCTGCATATTGACAA
Organism: Sphingobium sp.; assembly: GCA_039934655.1. Classification (GTDB taxonomy): domain Bacteria; phylum Pseudomonadota; class Alphaproteobacteria; order Sphingomonadales; family Sphingomonadaceae; genus Sphingobium. The sequence goes on along the minus strand of JBDTLS010000136.1, from coordinate 3,272 downwards.
TCAGCTTGCCGCCGCCGACCCGGAAGCGGCGGTGCTGATTGCCCGCGAAAGCTGGATGGATGCGCCGCTTGCTCTTGCGATCGCCGACCCGGTACAGGATTTGGCGACCCCCTTCAAAGGCCCGTTTCGCGCATTGCCCATTGGTGCACCCCGCGCGGCCGCCGTTGCGCTGCGGCTCGCGCGGCTCGCCGGAATACTGCCTGCTTTCTTTGTCGCCACACATGAAGTTACGCCGGAAGCCGACGTAAGCGACGAAGCGGTGGAGGAGTATGAGGCAGGCGCGTCGCTGCGCATCGCCACGCGCGCCTATCTCCCGGTCGATGGCGCGGAAAACAGCGAGATTATCGCCTTCCGCAGCCCCGATGATCCGCGCGAACATGTGGCGCTCGTGATTGGCAAGCGCGACTCCAGCCCGCCAGTCGTGCGCCTGCACAGTGAATGCCTGACCGGCGACGTACTCGGTTCGCTGAAATGCGATTGCGGTCCGCAACTGCATAGTGCCATGCACCAGATCGCCGAAGCGCGGTGGGGAGTGTTGCTCTATCTGCGACAGGAAGGGCGCGGCATCGGCCTCATCAACAAGCTGCGCGCCTATGCGCTCCAGGATCAAGGGTTCGACACGGTAGACGCCAATGTCCGCCTCGGTTTTGCAATCGACGCGCGCGATTTCTCCGTCGCAGCGCAGATGCTCAAATTGCTGAACATCCCGGCGATCCGCCTGCTCACCAATAACCCCGCCAAAGTCACGCGACTGGAAACGGAGGGGATCGGTGTCGCAGAGCGCCTGCCGCTTCAGATCGAAGCTAATCCGCACAACGCGCAATATCTTGATACCAAGCGAGATCGCACCGGGCATCAGTTGTGAACGCCACGCTCCGCGTCGACACCGCGCGGCGCCTACTCACCTTGGGCGATCTACAAATGCCGTGCGTGATCGGCAAAGGCAATACATGCCCCTCTGCCGACAAACGCGAAGGCGATGGCTGCACACCGCTCGGGTTGTGGCCGGTACGCGGCGCACTGCTGAGGCCCGATCGGGTGGAGCGCGATGCGCCGCTCCAGCTTCCGTGGCGCTGGATCGGCCAGTCAGACGGCTGGTCGGATGACCCGGCCGATCCTTCCTATAACCGCCCCATCATCCTGCCCCACACCTTCTCCGCCGAGCATCTGTGGCGTCAAGACGCCGCCTATGACATCGTCATCGTGCTGGGCCACAATGACGCGCCGCCGACGCCGGGGTCGGGCAGCGCGATCTTCTTTCACATATGGGTGCCGGGCGCGGATGGCCTGCCCAAACCCACCGAGGGCTGCGTCGCCATCGCGCCCGACGCCATGCGCGCGCTGCTCCGGCTGTTGACCAGCGATATGGCGATGGAAATTTTCTGAAAGTGGACTCACTAAGTCAATTTTACGCCGCGACCTGCTCCAGACTGGCGCCGGTCGCTTCTATCAAGCGGCGCTCCAACGTGTGCAACCGTGCCTTGCTCTCGATCTTGCCGCCCAACAGGTCGGTTATGTAAAATGTGTCGGTCGCGCGCTCGCCATAGGTGGCGATATGGGCGCTGTGCACCGTTACCTTCGACTGGAACAGCGCATAACCAAGGCTGAACAGCAGCGCGGGACGATCCCGTGCCTGAATTTCGACCACTGTGAAGCGGTTCGACGCCTTGTTATCGATGAGAGCATTGGGCGCAACCGCGAAGGCTTCCGCCCGCGTTCGTGAGAGCGGCCGCGCTTCCAGCCGGGGGAGCAGTTTTTGCCGATTGGCCAGCGCGTCATCGATTGCGCGGCGAATCCGTTCGAGTTGCACCGGGTCATCGAATCGGCCACCGAACGGGTCCTGCACAAGGAAATTGTCGATTGCCATGCCGTCGCGCATCGTGTGGATGCGCGCGTCGATAATATTGCCGCCCGCAAGATGGATGGCCCCCGCAATACGGTAAAACAGGCCCGGATGATCGGCCGCATAAACCGTCACCAGCGTCGCGCCGCGTTCCGGGTAGACCTCCGCCGCAATCGACAGCGATTCCTTGCCCGCCGCCAGGATATGGCGCGCATTTTCCAGCAGGATGTCGTCCGGTTCCGCGATCCAGTAGGATTCCGGGAACCGTTTGGCGAGCGCATTGAAAATCGTATCGGATTGTCCGAGCGCCACTTTCAGGGCTGCCTGCTTGGCCTCCACACGTTCCTTGCGCCCATTTTGCTTGTGGCCAAGGCGCAACACTTCTTCGGCGGAGTTGAACAGATCGGTCAACAATTGCCGTTTCCAGCTGTTCCACACGCCGGGGCCAACCGCGCGAATGTCCACAACCGTGACCATCAGCAACAGGCGCAACCGTTCCGGACTTTGCACCACATCGGTGAAGTCCATGATGGTTTTGTAATCGGACAGGTCACGTTTGAATGCGGTAGACGACATCAACAGATGGTGCCGTACCAGCCAGGCGACCGTTTCGGTTTCCGCCGAGGTAAAGCCCAGACGAGGGCATAATTTCTCTGCCACCTCGGCGCCGAGCACGCTGTGATCGCCGCCCCGTCCCTTGGCAATGTCATGCAGCAGGACGGCAGCATACAGCACGCGCCGCGACACCAACTTGCCCATCAGCGCGTGCGATACAGGATGATCCTCGGTCAGTTCGCCTTTTTCGATACGGCACAGCAAGCCGATGGCGCGGATCGTGTGCTCGTCGACGGTATAATGATGATACATATCGAACTGCATCTGCGCGACAACACGGCCGAAATCGGGAACGAAACGCCCGAACACGGTCGCTTCGTTCATCCAGCGCAGTACGGTTTCGGGGTCGCGGGGGCTGGTCAATACATCGAGAAAGAAGGCATTCGCGCGGGGGTCTTTGCGAATGTTATTATCGATCAGGTTCGAATCGCGGCTGGCAGCGCGCAGTGCGGTCGGGTGGATGGCGAGCGCGTGCTTGTCCGCCAGTGCGAAAATCTCTAGCAGGCGCACCGGATCGGCCGCGAAAAAGCCGTCGTCTGGCAATGAGAGGCGACCGCGATCCAGCACGAAACCGTCGAGCTTGCGCGGTCGGCGAAACAGCTTTGGTACGAAGCGCCGTCCGCGGCTGGCCCATTGATCATCAAGGTGCGCGAGAAATACGGCGGTCAGATCGCCCACCACTTTCGCGTTGAGAAAATAATAGCGCATGAAGCGTTCCACACCAGACCGCCCCGGCTTGGCGAGGAAATTCATACGCGTCGCAATTTCCAGTTGCAGATCGATACTTTCCAAATCTGCGAGTCTTTGCCCGGCC
>JBDTLS010000135.1:0-7825 GCA_039934655.1 Sphingobium sp. | reverse complement strand
TTTCCGCCGACCAGCGGCCCACGCCCTTGATGAGAATCAACTGGGCGATGGCCTCTTCATCGTCGTCCGGCAAAGCATCGAGATTTAGCTCGCCCGACAGGATCAGCTCGGCCAGCGAGCGCGCATAGCCTTGTTTCTGGCGGGACAGGCCACAGGCGCGCAAGCTGTCATAATCCTGCGCGACCAGCACGTCGCTCGGGCATCCGGGGCCAAGCAAAGCCTCCAGCTTTTTCCACACCGATGCGGCGGCGGCAACGCTGACCTGTTGCCCGACGATGGTGCGCAACATCGTTTCATATCCGCGTGGCCGCGCACGCACATCGGGATAGCCGATACGGCTGACGGCGACCGCAAAGGACGGTTCCATCGCAATGAGCGCGTCCACGGCGGCGCGCAGTGTGTCGGTATCGTGCAGCATGTGCCGGGCGTAGCCGGGTCGCCCGCTATCTACCAGCTTGAATTTTTCGTGGGCTTGGCTATGCGCTGACAGCAGTTTGTTTTTTGGGAGTTGTTGATGCCAAAGTTGGTGGTTGTGACCCGTGAGGGAGAAGAACAAACATTTGAGGGTGAAGCCGGGCTGTCGGTGATGGAAGTTATCCGTGACAACGGCGTGGACGAGTTGCTGGCACTGTGCGGCGGTTGCTGCTCCTGCGCCACATGCCATGTGTATGTCGATGCTTCGTTTGCCGACAAGCTGCCCGCGATCAGTGAAGATGAAAGTGATCTGCTGGACAGCTCCGATCATCGCAACGATAGCAGCCGTCTGTCATGTCAGCTACAGCTCAGCAATGATCTGGATGGTCTGAAGGTGACGATCGCACCGGAAGATTGAGTGTAACGCGAGCGGGTTCCTGCCTGCTCGTGCTCTCGGTTGGATCAGCACATCCAGATACCGCGCATAATTGCGATCTTCGAAGAATGTCGGTTTGCGCCGGTTCCCCCGCTGCGTCACATGATGCGGGGTGCTAGACAGAACCGTGTGGGAAAGCCGTGCCGCAAATGTCAGTGCACCGTAGCCGTGGATTTTGCTCGTAAACCTGCATTGCCAAGACAAGAAAATCGCTGGATATACGAATGATGAGTTATTGCCTACTGCACCAACTGACCAATCAATAAATCAGCCCTGAGCGCACATAACCCGATTGCGACCCGCTTTCTTGGCGGCATACATGGCTTCATCTGCCCGCTCGACAAACGCCTTCGGAGTTTCGTCGGGCTGTAGTGTTGCGACACCGACTGACATGGTGATTTTCCCGATCTCCTTGCCGTCAGAACGGGTCTTGAGCGCACGGGCGCTCAGCCGTTCGCATAAGCGCTGCGACATTTTCACCGCGTTGCCTGAGGTGCACTTGGGCAGCAACACAACAAATTCTTCGCCTCCGAAACGCGCTGACAATCCCAGGTCTCCAAAATGTTTGACCATGTTGTTTGCCACGTAACGCAGCACCTCATCGCCAAGTTTGTGACCCCATGTGTCGTTGAACTTTTTGAAATGATCGACATCGCCAAAGGCCAGCGATAGCGGTTGCTGCAACCGTGTGGCTTCGGAGACCGCTTCGGCAAGTTTGCTATCGAAGGTACGGCGGTTGGGAAGCGAGGTAAGGGCATCGGTGCCGCTTTCGACCTTTGCCTTCTCCAGATCATTCCGCACGACCGACAGTTCCGCGCTGGCACTGGCGAGACTGGCTTCGAGAGCAGCCGTGCGTTGTGACATTGACCGTGTTTGGGAGATGAGGTCGGTAATGATCGCTGCTGCGTCCGAACCGAGGTCGAGCGCGCCAAGGTTGGTTGCACCTTTGCTGAGCGATGCTGAATAGGATGCGGCATCGCCTGCCGCCGCAACCGATGCGCCGATCATGACGGCGATCTGTTCGTCCAGATTTGCCATGTGCCCTTCAACGTCGATCTGACCGCGAGGCGGCCCGGCAGCATCCCGGATCGATTGAAAGGTTGCAGCGTCGATGCTCTTCGACTGGGCAAGCACCCTTTCAAACTCCGCACAAACCTGTGGGTCCGAACGGGTCACGAACCTGTGGCAGAGTTCATAATTTTCCGGCACAGCGTCAACGCCTGCCTGCAGGATGATTTCGCTCACACCATTGATAATGTCAGATTGCCGCATTAGTCATTCTTTCTGCGTCATGTGAGAAGGAAATTCTGCGGCTGGGAACGATGTCGTTTGATGCAGCGCAGCAAGCGCTGATGCTATTCAGCGGCTTGTACATTGCCAAGGCGCAGGCATCCTGAATATCATCGGCCATGTGCTGCATGGCCCTATGTCCATGTTTAGCGATCATTTCACTCGCTTGGACATCAAGTGTCATCTTGCCTATACTGATCGACGCGCCGATACAGTTTAATTCCATCTTCACCCCACACTTGCGACGCTCAGTACGAAAGATGCCCCCACAGCATCTAGTCTTGGTTCTTCTTTTATCTGTAATGTAGCGGTCCTTTACAGAAATATATGCAATATAACAGCAATTATTTATATTAGGATGGATGTGACCATCGTGCCTGACCTGGCGATCGAATTTGAGGACGGGTTCTCGCCAATATTTCCCGAATGCTTGCAATAATTTACGGGACAAACTTATGACAACCATGTGCGTACCGGAACCGTCTGGCCGCTCTTTCGTTAAGTGTAGCGGAGGGCAGGTAGTATAGAGGGGCGCATGTCAGAAACTGAACATCCCACGAGCACCAGTAGCAGGTTCGAGCTGTTGGTCCAAAGTGTTACCGATTACGCGATTTACATGCTTGATCCGCACGGAATTGTGACAAGCTGGAACGCTGGAGCCCGCCGTTTCAAAGGATATGAACCGGACGAGATCATCGGCCAGCATTTTTCGCGGTTCTATACCCCGGAGGAGCGCGACAAGGACATCCCCAGAATCGCGCTGGAAACAGCCGAACGGGAAGGTCGCTTTGAAGCGGAAGGCTGGCGCGTCCGCAAGGATGGCAGCTACTTCTGCGCGAATGTCGTCATCGACCCGATCCACGATTCCCGTGGCGTGCTGATTGGTTTCGCGAAGATTACTCGCGATCTTTCGGAACGCAAGGCAGCGGAAGAAGAGTTTCGCTGGAGCGAGGAACGGTTCCGCCTGCTGGTTCAGAGCGTAACCGATTACGCTATCTATATGCTCGACCCGCAGGGGCGGGTCAGCAGCTGGAATGCGGGTGCCGAACGCTTCAAGGGCTACTCGGCCGACGAGATCATGGGCGAGCATTTCTCGCGCTTCTATTCGGAAGAGGACCGCGAGGCAGGCATTCCGCGCATAGCTCTTGAGACGTCTGAACGGGAAGGGCGTTTCGAGGCCGAAGGTTGGCGGCACCGCAAGGACGGTTCGCGATTTTGGGCCAGCGTGATTATCGACCCGATCCGCAGCGAAGATGGCGAGTTGTTAGGCTTTGCGAAGGTTACCCGCGACCTGACCGAGAAACGCGCGACCGAAGAACAGCTTCGCCAGTCGCAAAAGATGGAAGCCGTTGGTCAACTGACCGGAGGACTCGCGCATGATTTCAACAATCTGCTGATGGGGATCAGCGGCAGCCTGGAGATGATGCAGTTCCGCATGGCCCAAGGGCGCGCTGCGGAATTTGACCGATATTTCATGGCAGCCCAGGGCGCGGTCAAGCGAGCGTCTGCGCTTACCCATCGGCTTCTCGCCTTTTCCCGTCGCCAGACTCTCGATCCCAAACCGACGAATGCCAACCGGCTCATCACCGATCTCGAAGAACTCGTGCGACGTACCGTTGGACCGGAAATCGAGGTTGAGGTTGTCGGTGCCGCCGGGTTGTGGCCAACCTTGATTGATCCCAACCAGCTCGAAAACGCTTTACTGAACCTGTGCATCAATGCGCGTGACGCCATGCTTGGTGGTGGCAAGCTGACCATCGAAACGGCGAACAAATGGCTCGACGAGCGCGCGGCGCGCGAGCAGGATTTGCCGGTGGGCCAATATGTGTCGGTGTGCGTGACCGACACCGGCACTGGAATGACGCCGGAAGTCATCGCAAAGGCGTTTGACCCGTTTTTCACAACCAAACCGCTGGGCGAGGGGACGGGGCTGGGGCTGTCGATGATTTACGGCTTCGCGCGCCAATCCGGCGGGCAGATCAGGGTTTATTCGGAAGTCGGGCAGGGGACCACGATGTGCCTCTATCTGCCCCGCCACAACGCGGGTGATCCACTGGACGATGAACCGCTGCTCACGACTGCCACAGAGGCGGCAGGCGACGGCGAGGTCGTGCTGGTCATCGATGACGAGCCAACGATACGGATGCTCATCGCCGAGGTGCTGTCGGAGACGGGCTATGCCGTGATCGAAGCGCCGGATGGTCCTGCGGGTTTGCGCGTGCTGGAATCAACCGCGAGGATAGACTTGCTGATCACGGATGTCGGCCTTCCCGGCGGCATGAACGGCAGGCAGGTGGCCGATGCCGCGCGCGTGAACCGGCCCGACCTGAAAGTGCTGTTTATCACCGGCTATGCTGAGAATGCGGTGGTGGGGAATGGCAGGCTCGGCAAGGGAATGTTCCTCCTGACAAAGCCGTTTCAAATGGAAATACTCGCAAACCGCATTCGAGATATCATCGAATCCTAAAGCGTTTTCCAGTCAGGTGGAATCACCTGACTGGAAAATGCGGTAAAACAATAGAATAGAGCGGTCGAGCCATGCAATCGGATCGCAAACCGCTATAAAGCGCTTTGTATCCGCTATCTTTTGAGCACGGCGTCCATCAGATCGCCCAGCAAGCTGGCTATGCCGAGACCGCCTGCTTCACGCGGGCATTTGCTCTCGAAACCGGGATGACGCCTTCGCGGTTTCGCAGGGGCTGATCCTCTGCTGCGTGATGGCGACGGAGGCCGAATCCAGTGAGACTGATGGCGTAGCCAGCAAGGCAAGGACGGGGAAAAAGGAAGAAGTTGGTTCCGTATCAGTTTACTCCACATGCGACCGGAACTGCAAGGTCGCCGCCGTCAAGGTCACTGCGGCGATCAGCACCAGCGGCCAGCTATTGGCGAGAACATCGACAAGCGGCATGGCTTTCAGGAACAGGCCCTCCGATATAATCAGAAAGTGCTTTTGGGGATTGATCTCGGCGATGGTTTGGAGCCAGCCGGGCATATTGTCGACGGGACTGGCGAAGCCGGATAGCAATGTCATCGGCACCATCAGCATGAACATGCCAAGAAACGCCTGCTGCTGGGTCTTGACCTTCGCCGAAACGACCATGCCGACACCGATCAGGGCGAGCAGGTATAAAACCACCGCCGGATAGAAAAGCAGGATCGAGCCCAGAAACGGCACACCGTAAAATAAAGGTATGACGATCAGGTAAAGCGTCGCATTCAACAGCCCAATCAGGAGCGGGGGCGCCATTTTGCCGATCAGAATTTCGTGCAGCCCCAGCGGCGATACCATCAGTTGATCGAACGTGCCCAGCTCGCGTTCGCGCGCCACCGACTGGACGGTGACGGACAGCGCCGACATCCCGCATATTGTCACGAGCAGCGACGGCATGACGAACCAGATATAATCGAGATTGGGATTGAACCAGTTGACCGTGATCGATTGTTCGCCGTGATCCGGGCTGGACATGTGCAAAGCCGCGCCGCTGCTCGCTGCGATGCGGTCGAGATAGCGGGTGACGATTTGGGCCGCGTTCGATCGCCGTCCATCGAGAATGACGTCGACATCGCTTGTCTGCCCGACAGCGAAGTCGCGATCAAACTGCCCGTCGAACATAACGACGGCGATCACCTTTTGGTTGTCGATTGCCTGGCGTGCAGCATCGGGCGAGTCGATTTTTATGATACGGCGCACATTCGGGCTTCCCGCCAGTTGGCTGATGAATTCCGACGAGGCGGCACCGCTGCTGCGATTATAAACGCCGATGTCGACATTTTTGACCTCAAGAGTCGCTGCGGAACTGAACAATATCAGCTGGAGGAGCGGCGGCACGATCAACGTGATCCGCGCCCGCGTATCTCGCAAGACGGCGAGCAATTCCTTGCGGATCATCGCGAGCAGGCGCACGCCGATCATGCGATCCGCCGGGGATTGGCGCGGAACGCGAGGATGAAGAAAAACACCCCGAAGCACAGCATTGCTGCAATATTGGGTAGGAACAGCGTCCAGTTGTCGCCCGCGACGAACACGGTTTCAAGCGGAGGGATGAGGTAGCGCGCCGGGATGGCATAGGTCACCCATTGAACCCATTTCGGCATGGACGAGATTTCATACAAAAACCCCGACAGCATCAGGCCGGGCAAAAATCCGGTCAGCAGTGCGATCTGGCTGGCGACGAACTGGTTCTTGGTCGCTGCGGAAATCAGCAGGCCTTGACCCAGTGCGGGCATCAGAAACGCTGATACGATCAAGAGCAATGCCAAGGGCGAGCCGCGGAACGGCAAACCGAAAACGAATACCGCGATCAGGCTGCATATGACCATCGAGCCCAGCGCAAGCACGAAATAGGGGATGACCTTGGTCGCCATAAACTCGATCATACCGATGGGAGTGGCCAGTATCGCTTCCATTGTGCCGCGTTCCCATTCACGCGCAATGACGAGCGCGGTGAGTAGTGTGCCGATCATAGTCATCACGATCGCTATCGCGCCGGGGACGAGGAAATAGCGACTGGCAAGCTGTGGATTGAACCAGTAACGCGGCACCGTTTGGATCGTCGGCGCGCCATGGGCCTGCCCGCGCTCTGCTTTACGCGCGGCGACCCAATTGGCGCGCACCCCTTCGGCATAGCCCGACACAAAGCTGGCAGTATTGGGCGTCGAACCATCGGTAATGACCTGTATCGCCCCTCCGCCTTTCGCGACATCACGACCGAAACCGTCGGGGATGACGATGATACCGCGAATGTGCCCACTCGTCAGGTCGCGGCCCAGCACGGGAACATCGCCCGTGGCGCGAACGTCGAACCAGCGCGATGACTGGAACGCCCCCACGAGGCTGGCCGCAGCTTCGCTATGGTCCCGCTGCGCGATACCGATCCGGGTGCGCGAGGTATCCAAATTGACGCCATAGCCGAACAGAAACAGCAGCACGAGCGGAAGTACGAAAGCGATCAGGATGGTCGAGGGATCGCGAATAATCTGTCGCGCCTCCTTTGTCAGCATCGCGTGAAAGCGGCGGGTGTCGAATCCGTTCATGCCGCGTCCCGCCGGTCATCGTCAGCGTCGGACGCCTCGATCAGCGCGACAAAGGCATCCTCCATCGTCGCGTCATCGCTGCCTGCCATCGCCTTCAGTTCATCCGGTGTGCCCGTCGCAATTTGTTTGGAGCGGTAAATCAAGGTGGCGCGGTCGCAATATTCGGCCTCGTCCATGAAATGGGTCGTAACCAGCACGGTGACGCCGTGTTCCACCAACCCGTTGATGTGCGTCCAGAACTCGCGCCTTACGATTGGATCGACGCCCGAAGTCGGCTCATCGAGAAACAATACTGGCGGCTGGTGAAGCACCGCGCATGCGAGGGCGAGGCGCTGTTTGTAGCCGAGTGGCATATCACCGCTATTGTCCTTGATATAGCGACCAAGGTGGAACACTTCGATGGCCCGTTCGATGGCTTCGCGCGCATCACCGCCGCGCAGACCATAAGCACCCGCGAAGAAATCGAGATTCTGTTGAACCGATAAATCCCCATAGAGCGAGAATTTTTGCGCCATATAGCCTAGTGATTGCCGCGCATCGGCTTTGGCATGGCGCAAATCGAAACCGGCGACCGATCCGCTGCCCTCGCTGGGCGTAAGCAGGCCGCACAGCATTTTGAATGTCGTTGATTTGCCCGCGCCATTGGGGCCG
>JBDTLS010000134.1:0-7829 GCA_039934655.1 Sphingobium sp. | reverse complement strand
AATCTTGGCATTTGCACCCCTCGACGATAAAATCTTCTACCTGTTCAGGCGTTCCCTAAGAGCAATGGCGCACATACGAGGAGCAAATAACTATATTCTTCTCTAACTTTGTAGATTACAATACCTCATCCCTCTATGCTGCGCCGTATGACGGCCGCTCAGCGATCACGTTCCGCACGTTTGCGGTTGGCTTTTCGAGCGCGGCTGATTGCGTGCCCGTTTCTCAGCGGCTTCTCATAGTGCCGACGAAGCTTCATCTCGCGGTAAACTGAACTGATGTGGGCAAGCGTACTTCGCGCGTCTTATAAGAGCTAGCGAGTAATGGGGATGTGGACACGGCAACATGCAACCGGGTGAATCGAATGAGCTTGCAGGATTTGAACGGGATTATCGCCAGGCGCTTGTAGCATTCTTTCTCCGCCGCACGCACAATCATGCAGAAGCCGAAGACTTGACACAGGAAGTATTCATTCGCATCGCGGGAGATGGGCGGCGGCTGACCATGCGGCATGCCGACGCCTATATTTTTCAGGTTGCGGCAAATCTTTTGCGAGATCGTGGCAGGCGCGAGAAGGTTCGCGCAGATTATGTCGCACGTTTCCGGCTCGTAGACGGAATAAGCGTCGATTATCTGGATCCTCACCGGATTGCCGAGGGGCGTGAATCGCTCGCTTTGCTCATCTCAGGCCTTTCAGAGTTGCCTGAACGAACCCGCCAAATCTTCCTTTTGTTCCGGTACGAGCAGATAGATCAACGATCCATTGCGGAAAGTTTTGGAATTAGTGTGAGCGCAGTCGAGAAACATATTTATCGTGCCATGGCGAAACTCATTGCGATTACAGGAGGTCGCGAGTGAGGCCAAAACGCGAGCATAATGAGATGCTGACACGAGAGGAGCAAGCCAGCGCATGGTGCGTTCGCCTTGCCACCAGACATTTGTCTTCATCCGAACAGAGGGAGTTTGATTCGTGGATGACGTCCGATTCTGCCCACGCTCAAGCGTTCGATCAAGCCCTCCTGGTCTGGCAGGGCTTGCATGCAATTAGCGATAGTCCTGAAATTATCGGTCAGCGAGTCGATGCGCTCGCCGCCTTCCGTCGCGCGAACCGCAGGCGTTGGTCGCAAAACCTGCCCCTCCGCTGGCAATGGATCGCGAGGCTGGGAATGGGGCTGGCGGCAAGTTTCCTGCTCGTCTGCATGTTGGGTTGGTTTGTTCGCGAGAAAAGCCCGGAAATATATGCTTCAGGCATTGGCGAACGCCGAGCCATATTCCTAGCGGACGGTTCACGGTTGTCACTCGACGCAGATACAAGAGTGTCGGTCCTCTACCAGAGCAACCATCGCGCTTTGACCCTGTTAGAAGGGCGCGCCAAATTTGATGTTGCGAAGGATCGCGATCGACCTTTCACGGTTACTGCGGGTGGTCGAACGACGATCGCGACGGGCACGGCATTTAGCGTGGAGCTTCTTAGCGGACAGCTTCATGTCATTCTCTATGAAGGCCATGTTGAAGTGATGAAAGGCGATCCGCCTCCGGCCGAGGAACTCCTTCAAATAAAGGCATTGCCGGGCAAGGCGATCGGCCTTTCGCCGGGGGATGAACTGGTTACAGATCTTTCGATGAAGGCCATGCCTACTGTCTTTAGGGCGGATTTCGCCAGTTCGATCAGTTGGGAAGATGGGCAGTTGAGTTTCGTGAATGAGCCATTAGCGACGGCCGTCGAGCAACTTAATCGTTACAGCCGAACCAAGATCATTATCGGTGACCCGCGTGTCGCTTCCATCCGCGTCAATGGTGTCTTCAACTCGGGAGATTCTGACGCTTTCCTAGAGGCAATCTCCCACATGTATTCTCTTCATGTTGGCAAAAGAGGGGCCGATTTCATCGTACTCGATCAGAAAGTAAAAAAATCATGTGAGGGTTCTCAAATCCGATGCGTCTCATCCTCAACGACAAATAATGATGGATAAAGAGGGAGAGGGTCATGGGGATATTTTTGGAACAGCGCCATTTGCTGGCGTACTCAGCTGCGGTTATCGCAATGATGCCGGTGGCTGCAAATGCGCAATCGCAAATATTTCAATTCAACATAGGTTCGCAGCCCCTCGACAATGCCTTACGCATGTTTGCGAAGACAACACGACAGCAAATTCTTTTTGATGGCGATCTGGTCAGGGGCAAACGCAGTGCTGCGCTGATAGGCTCTTACACCTCTGAGAATGCGATGCACCTCTTGCTTGTCAGCTCCAATCTCCAGGCGATACGCGGCACCCACGGGGCGTACATCATCAAAGCGGGACAGGCAGCTGAGTTGGAACAGCGGCCAATCCCGCAAAAGATAGATACACCTGCTCAACTTTCCGCTCCCGAATCCGACTCTTTATCAAAGGCTGACGGCTCGGATCAGAATATCTCGGATATCGTCGTCACTGCGACCCGGCGCACGGAGACACTAAGCCGGGTGCCGCTGAGTGTCGTGGCGTCTACGCAGGCGACGCTCGACAAGCAGGGTGTGCGGAGCATCGAAGACCTGACCCGGCTAACGCCCAGCGTTACCTTCACTCCGGACGCCCATCTACCTGGTTTGACCAATATCACCATTCGGGGCATCCAATCGACGTCAGGCGTGCCGACCACCGGCATCTATATCGACGACACACCTGTGCAGGTGCGCCGGGGAACCAGCCCGGTGCGGTCCAATCCCTATCCGCAGATATTTGATCTTGATCGCGTCGAGGTCCTGCGCGGTCCTCAGGGTACTTTGTTCGGCACCGGTTCAGTCGGCGGTGCGATACGCTTCATCACACCCGAACCGTTGCTGAGCGGCACCAGCTTCTATGGGCGCGCTGAGGTCTCCACGATCGATCACGGCAATGAGGGTTACGAAATAGGCGCTGCAGCGAGTGCGCCGATTATCGTGGATAAACTTGGCTTTCGCATCAGCGCTTGGCACCGCCATGAAGGCGGCTACATAGATCGGCTGGACCAACTGAGCCGTGAGGTTGTCGACAAAGACATCGACTTCACTAACGCCTACACCGCGCGTGTGGCGATGGGTTGGCAGCCTGTTCCTGACCTCACGATCACGCCCTCTGTCTTTTTCCAGGATACGTTCGATTCAGACCAGGGTATCTACGAAGTCAACGCGTCCGATCCGTCAAAAAACCAATTCCGCAACGGCGTGTCGAAGATTCAGCAAACCTACAAGGACCGCTGGTATTTACCTGCCCTTAAGGTGTCGTTAGACATCGGTAATATCACGCTCTACTCGAACACGTCCTACTTCGCGCGCAAGAGCAGTTCTGTGAGCGATGACGTTATTACCAATCTGGCAACCTTCGCTGGCGTAGTCGGGCCGCTTCCGCAGGAATTCGCGGGCAACACTGATAGCACCCTGGCGACTGCGCGGCAGCGCGTGTTTACACAAGAACTGCGCTTACAGAATAATAATCCATCAGCGCGATTTAACTGGGTAGTCGGATTGTTCTACTCGCGCAGTCTCATCCGCGAGTTCAACGATGCGCGTTCGCCGGAATTGCTGGCGGAACTCAATTACGGTGTTCCGCCGGTAGATCAAGCTGGCTCCGTGGCCGATATATTCGATGTAGATCTCTATAATGGCGTCAGCGGTTTTTATTCCACGCAACGCGTTAAGGATACCGACAAGTCGATCTTTGCCCAGTTCGACTACAAGCTTACGGATCGACTGAAATTCACGGCTGGAGCACGGTATTCCATCAGCAAGTTCAAGCAGGTGTCATTCGATACCGGTCCTTTCAGCGGCACTGACGGGCAAGTTACCCGTCTCGGATCGAGCGTCAAGCCGCTTTCGCCTAAGTTCGGGGTCTCCTACCAGGCGACGCCGAAGGACCTGTTCTATGTGAATGTCGCGAAGGGTGTACGCGCGGGTGATTTAGCGGGAACCCTACCTACCAACTGCGAAACCGATGCTGCCTTGCTTGGGTTCGATCGCTCAACCAACCGGCTGGTCGACTCGGACAGCGTATGGAGCTATGAAGTCGGTAGCAAGAACCGGCTGTTCGGCGGTCGATTGACGATCGACGCGTCGGCCTACCGGATCGACTGGAAAAACGTCCAGTCTCTGCTTCGGCTGGGGTGTGGCCAGTACACGACCCTCAACTTCGGCAACGCGCGCAGCGAAGGTTTCGATATCCAACTCAGCGCCAATCCTACCCGCGGCCTCCAGTTAGGTGCCTCAATCTCTTACACCAAGGCACGGTACACGTCCGAGCTGCCAGGATCGGTCGTGAACGGGGACGGCAGCACCACCAACGTCATCCTCCGTCGCAAAGGCGAGCCTTTCGATCTGGCGCCTTGGTCGATTTATTTGAACGGCGAGTATGAGTTCCAAGCACTGATGGACAGGGCCTATGTGCGGGCGGACTTCGCGTATACGAGCCACAACAAGAAGCCGATCAACACCGGCTCGCCGATTGTCGATCCGGATATCCTGCGTGCAGCGGCGACGAGCAATCTCGATCTGCGTGTCGGCCTGCGCTTTAGCGGCGTCGACCTAAGTCTTTTCCTCGGCAATGCCTTGAACAATCATCCGGTGCTGGCGCGGTTTCACGACACGATTGGCACAGGCGAGTTTCGTGCGATCACCACTCGCCCGCGCACCATCGGCCTCACCGCTACGATCCGTAAGTGACCTGGACCGCTCATGGTCTTGAGGAACTGCATTTTGAAAAGGTCAAGCAGATGAAATCGACCCACATTGCCCGCGCGGCGATTGCGACGTTCCTTCTTGGTGCCGCTCCGTGCCTTGCCAAAGCTGAAACGGCGAAGGCACCGACGGCGAAGGTTGCTGTGCCGGATATCAGCGGTTTATGGACGCCGGTGGGAAGCTCAGTCGACATAACAGGCGGCATCAACTCCACCGGCGCCGACGCGACTCCTTCAGGTATCGGCCCGCCGTTTGGCAGCATGCCGACGCTGAAGGGAAAATATCTGGAAAGTTTTCAGAAGCGCAAGAAGATGCTTGAAGGTGTGGGCAGTGAATTCAAGACATCTTGCAAGGTTCTGGGCATGCCCACGGTAATGGTCGGTCCCTATGCTGTCGAGGTCATGCAAACGCCCACCCAAATAAACTGGGCGCAAGAATATCTGCGCGAGACGCGGCGCTTCTATTTGGACGGACGATCACATCCAGATTCGGAAGAGAATCCGCCAACCTTCGAAGGTCATTCAACCGGCAGATGGGAAGGCGATACCCTCGTTGTCGAGACGGTGAATATCCGTCAGGAGACCACCCTTGGGGAATCGGGTCATGCCGATGACGCCTTGGGACACAGCCCTAAACTGCGCATCGTCGAAAGAATTCATCTGATTCCCGGCGACAAGCTGCAGGTGGATGGTACGGTTGAGGATGCCGATTCTTTGATCAAGCCATGGCACTATACATTGGCCTTCAGTCGCGCGCCCAAGGGCGACGAGTTCATGGAATATGTCTGCGAAGACAACAATGCCGAAACGATCGATCCCTCTACGGGAGCGGAAATTACGACCATTCCTGAGCGTAGAAATATCACACCACCTAAGCCGTAAAATGCTGAACAGCATTTTACAGAAGCAATACCTTGATTGGATATATAATGACCATTAAGTCTGTTCTGTTGAGCTTTATCCTTCTTGCTTTGCCGATGGCGGGCGCCAACGCTCATCATTCATACGCTGCATACGACATGTCCAAGAAAGTCATGATTAATGGCACGGTCAGCGAAATACAGTATGCAAACCCCCATACTTGGCTGTTCGTCGTCGTACCGGCAGAGGGTGGCAAAGCGGTTACCTGGGCGATTGAGGCCGGTGGACCAAATATCTTGAGCCGTCAGGGATGGAAGGCGAATACGCTAAAGGCAGGCGACAAGGTCAATGCTCTCATTCATCCGTTTAAGGATGGAATAAGAAAGGGTGGAAGTCTCGAAGCCCTCCAACTGCCCGGGGCGCGCACCATTGGCACTTGGAAGCCATAGCCGGTGGCTTGTCACGCGCCTGATTGCATTCCGGACTGCGTGATCGTCCGGCGCCCAGCCACTAAGCATCGCGCTTGTCGGCTCCCCATCCTCTTCTTCCTAACGCTTTGGACTGCGGCCGCCGTCGTGGTCCCCGCCGCTGCCGAAACACCGCCCATGCCCTTGATTGCGCCCGTGCCTTCAAGCGGTCGCCTGCCACTCTCATCCGCGAACCGGCAAGGCACAGATTATGTCGATCTGAAAAAAGCCGGATATGTCGAGGAAGAATATTATATGCTGGGCCTCGCCCCTGCGATTGCCGCATCCGGCGACATATTGTTCGATGCGCCCTATGTGACCCGCTTCCTTATCCGCAAGCCCAAGGACCCGGCGCGGTTCAATGGTACAGTTGTGATAGAGCCGTTCGGCTGGTTCGGCCAGCGGGGCGCGGGGTGGATACTCACGCGCGACTATCTGCTGCGTAAAGGTTATGCCTTCGTCGGCTATACTCTGAACATCAACAAGCCGGCGCATGATCCCCGAACTGAAGGCTGGGACCCTGAGCCCCGAAATCTGAATTTTGATTTCATGCGCCGCTACGATTATGCGCGCTATGCGCCACTTGGCAGTTATTATGCCGACAAGAGGTTCCGTCGCGGCGAGGAACCCGAACAGTTTCCGCCCCAGGCGCAGGGCATTGCCGCGCAGCTCGCCTTACTACTTAAGTCTAACCTGCGGAACGGGCCCGCTCAAGGCCTTAAGGTAGAACGGATCTATTCCGAAACCTGGGCGGTCGATGGACAGATCTGGTTCGACTATCTCGACCAAGGGCGCCATCAGCGATGGCGGATGCCGGATGGCCGATCATTGATTGATGCGTATATGAATGGCGACGTTACCTATGGCGATCTCGGCGGCGAAAAGCGGCGCGTACCCCGTAAGCTTCCCAATGACGTACCGTTCGTCACCGTCTACAGTCAGGCGGAGATGGTACAGGAAGCAGGCGATCAGAGGCCGCTGCCGACTGACACGGATTACCCACGACTGCGATATTATGAGATTACCGGCATGCCGCACCTGCGCAAGGCTGACCTTGGCACCGACGAGAACGAGCCGCATCCCGCCGATGGCGACAAATCCAACGACCCGCGTTGCCAGACGCTCTACGATGAGCCGATCGAAGGTCCTGTCTCCGCAATTCTCGATGCGATGGACCGGTGGGTACGTCAGGGAAAGCCCATGCCGAAGGGAGAGCGCGTTGCGCGTCAGGGCAAGGCGGTAGCGCGCGACCCGCAGACCGGCAACATCATCGGCGGCATACGACCGCCTTGGATAGCCACACCGAGCGCTAGCTATTTGACGGATTATGAGACCGGCTGCGGTACAGTTTACGATACCAAGGTTCCTTATTCCTCCACAAAGCTGAAAGCTCTGTATGGCAACTATGCCGCTTACGCCGATCGTTTTGAATTGGCGAAGCAGACCGCAGTCAAGGAAGGCTTTCTCCTGCAAGAGGACGCGCTTCGATTGAAACCAATCGCATCTCCGAGGGATTTCGAAACCCCCAGCACCTCCAAACCTTAGAGGCTGACCGAAAAAGAAGGTGGGCAATATCAGCGACATGTGATTCAGCCGTTGTTGCGAGACGACGACGGAGCGACACATGCTGAACCGCAATCGCCGCCTCGCCAAGGACTTCGAGCGAACCATCGAAAGCGCCACCGCATGGCTCTATCTCGCCTCGGTCAACCAAATCACCCGCAGAATCGCAAGCCTCTGCAATCAAACCAAATGATTATGAGTCAGATGGGGTGGTTGCCGCCCTCCCCAGACGGCATCGCAATGTGCCAAGA
>JBDTLS010000133.1:0-7836 GCA_039934655.1 Sphingobium sp. | reverse complement strand
GCCGACCTGCCTGTTCGGGAAATTCGCGCCTTACGACAAGCCGAAGAGCTGAGGCGCTCGCCCGATACAGGCTTCCGATTTCATTTGACCTGGGCTGACACTGCCGGAGGGCCGAACAACGAGCTTTTCGGGCCGCCGCGCGAGATGATGATCGCCTGAAGGACGAGCGTCGGATCGATCATCGCGATTGCGAGGACATGGCGCCCTGGGCGATCGGATTTGACCCTGAACTGCATAGTGCGCGCATTGTTGGCGGTGTTGGCCCGATGCTCGGCGCCAAGAAAATCCTGCGCGGGGCCGTCCTCAGGCGTGAACACCGCCTTGACGATCGGCGGCTGATCATCGAGCGCGACGGCAATCGCCAGCTTGCGGCCCGGTATTACCTCGAGCGTCGGGCCTGTGACCAGATCGACCCGATACTCGCCGGCCTCGGCGAGATAGACATCATATTCAAGGCGTGGCGAAGCCGCAGGATCAGTGAAGGACGCGGCGTCGACCGGAAAGATCGACATGGCCGCGGCGACGCGCCCGTAATCCGGAATCGCCTCCCAGCGCGTGCCGCCAACCGCGATGGAACGGCGATAGGCGGTCACCGGGACTGAAAACGCGCCGGCAAGGCCTCCGAAAGTGTTGCGCGATTCCTCCTCTTGCTGGGGCGTGGCGCGGATCACAACCAGCCTGGCATCGACCTTCTCGCCCCCCTGTACGGTAATCGTCGCCTCCGATCGGCCAACCGGAGCGCTTGCCCAATCGACATCGATCCAGAACCGTCGGTCGAGCGTTGACGTACTGAAGGCGCGGCCCTCGCCGATCGTGACCCATGGGCGGTCGGCAGTCACCGTGACCGCGAGAGGCGCGGTGCCGCGCGGGAAGACCTCCAGATAGGTGGGGCGGCGGGTGATGCTGTCCAGCGTCGGCAGCGACGGGGGCAGATAATAATTGGGCCAGGATTTCGAATCGCCGTCGACCGACACGCCGAACCCCGTGACATTCTGCAGATCGAGATCGGCGACGGCGGGCATGACATCGGCTTCCGGCGGGTACCAGTCGAAATAGCCGATATGCGTCTGGTCCATCATGTGATTCCATTTGCCGCCGGCCATCACGTGATTGTAGGTATCCCGCAGTTCGTGGTCGTAACGGAAGCGCCGCCGCACCTCGTTCGCCTCGGCCTGAGTGCTTGCCCGCGCCTGGTCAGCGAAGCGCGCGTTGCGCCCGGCAGCGACATACATCAGCGTCAGGTTCGCACAGGCACGCACCGGATACAGAACGAGCTGGTAAAAGGCATCGCGTTGCGCCGGCGTCAGCGCGTCGTTCACCTTGTCGGCGCGGCGCACGAGTTCGCTCCATGCATCGCAGACCCGTTCGGCCTCCTGATAATTTTCCAGGCTATAGGTGTCGGGCGTGAGCCGTTCGGGCTTCCGCCACGCATTATATTTGGCATAGCGCGAGGCGAGGAAGGCGATCTCTTTCGCATGCTCGGGGCCGAACTGACGCTCCGCCCAGTCGTGCGTCCACCCGGCGATCTTGTCCTTGCCGACCTCGGCGGGCTTCCACGCCATGGCCAGGAAGAATTCGATCGGCAGTTCGAGCGGCTTCAGGTCGCCGACATTGGCGATCCATATCTGGTTGGCACCATATCGGTTGGCGAGGTTCATCTGCTCCCAGATCTTGGGCAGCGGGTTCGAGTTGATCCATTGGTACGAAAACGGACCACCATGCATATCCATGTGGAAATAGATGCCGAACCCGCCTGATCGACCACGCTCGGAGGGAAGCGGCAGGCGCCTGAGATTGCCGACATTGTCGTCGGCGAACATCAGCGTCACATCGTCGGGCAGTTTCAGACCGGCATCGTAATATTTGTACACCTCGGTGAACAACACCCAGACCTGCGGGACCTGCTCCGCGGGCTTGCGCATGCCATCCGCGATGATGCCGCGCTGATCAGCGATGATGTTTTCGAGCAGCTTCACGTCCGACTGGAGGCTGCCGGTGCTTTCCAGCGCGACATCGCCATCGCCGCGCATGCCGACCGTGACGATCACCTCATTGGATCGGTTGCGTTCGATCCCCTCCTGGAAGAACCGGCGGATCGCGGGGCGGTTGGTGGAGTAATTCCACGCCCCATTGCCGTAATGCTGGCGGTCGTCGGTCCATTCCTTGTGTGCCCGCGTCATCGGCTCGTGATGCGAGGTGCCCATTACGATGCCATATTCGTCAGCCAGCCGCGCATTGTCCGGATCGTCGATCGCGAACGCGTTGTTCCACATAGCCGGCCACAGATAATTGGCGCGCAGCCGGAGCAGCAGCTCGAACAGCCTGGTGTAGAATTTCGCATTCATCCCGCCGAATTTCGCGGTGGTCCAGCCTGACAGGCACGGCGCCTCGTCATTGAGGAAGATGCCGCGATATTTCACGGCGGGCGAGCCCTGGACATAGTCGCCGTAACGCACACGCAGCTGGCTGCGGCGCACCACCGGCACATCGGCCCACCAATACCATGGCGAAACGCCGATGCGCTGCGAGAGATCATAGATACCGTAGATCGCGCCGCGCTTGTCGCTGCCAACGATCACCAGCGCTTCCGTCACGCCCGGCAGTGGATTGCGCACCGTCGCGATCGTATAGGCTTCCCACTTCTCCTTGACGGCCGATACGTCGATCTTGCCGCGCGCGACGAGTTGATCGACTATGGCGCTGTTGCCGAGCGAACCGACGATGATCAAGCGCGTTGGCGGAGGCAGATGATCGCCAAGCAACGCTGCGTCAGTGCCGGTGACGCGGCCAATGTCCGCCGCGAGATCGGCGGCAGCGCGGCGCACGCCCGGCAGGTCGCGAGGGTCGACCAGGATCGGCGTGACCTCGCCGTTTCCAAGCGCAATATCGAAACCCGGTTCCTTGCGGTCGAACCGCACCGCTGCGGCGAGCGGCGACGGGAACAGCCCCGTCGCGAGCGCACCCGCCATGATTTGTCGCCGTGTTGGCATGTGCCGTCCTCTACTGACCGTCCACCGCGACCACCGCGATCGAATTGGGCGGCAGCAAAAAAGTCAGGCGGCCCCGCTCGATCGCGCCGGAGAACGCCACCGGATGTACGGTATCGGGCGCCTCGAAGCTGTTGTGGGAGTCCATCGCCGGCGCGGTTAGGATACGTCCTGACGCCGCGCCGCCAAAGTTCGTGACAAGCTGCGCAGCGCGGTGAGGATCGACGTTCACCAGCGCCAGATAGAGCTTCCCGTCGGTGCCGCGCGCCGCCGAACCGTCAACCATGGGCATCGCCTTGCCGTCGACGCCGTATCCTGGCGCAGCGATGCTCATCGGGTAAGGCGTTGCGCCCATGAAGGGCTGGTACATGTCGAACACGTGATAGGTGGGCGTCAGCAGCATTTTCGGGCCGTCAGTCAGCATCATCGCCTGGAGCACGTTCACCATCTGCGCGATATTGGCCATCTTCACGCGATCGGTATGGCGGTGGAAGATGTTGAGGGTCAGCGCCGCCACGATCGCGTCGCGAATGCTGTTTTGCTGGAAGTGGTGCTCACCCGGCCTCGCATCCTTGGGAAGCTTGTACCAGGTACCCCATTCGTCAACGAACAGCGGCACTTTTCGGCTCGGATCATCTTTGTCCATGATCGCAGAGACGCGGGTCAACATCGGCTCCATCTGGCGCGCGAGATCGAGCACGTCAGCATATTCGGCTTCGGTAAAGCCGAGCGCTTCGCTCTTAGGGCGCCCCATGGGCATCGCATAATAATGAAAGCTCAGGGCGTCGGTCTGGCCGAGATGCTTCATCATCGCCTCGGTAAAGGCTTCATAGTCGCCGCCGCCCTGCACACTGGCGCCGCTGGCCACTTTGACCAGCCCGGCCGAGGCGGGCGGATCCACGAACGCCGAATACCGCGCGTTCACGTCCGCCGCATATTCGGGCCGCATGTTGCCGCCGCAGCCCCATGTTTCGTTGCCGATGCCGAAATATTTGATTTTCCACGGCTTGGCACGGCCATTCCTGCCGCGCTCCTGGGCCAATGTGGAATCATTGTCCGCCGTCATATATTCGTACCACAGCTGCATGTCGCGGGGCGTCATCGAGCCGACATTGCCGGAGACGTAAGCGTCCGCGCCAAGCAGTTCCATCAGGTCCAGATATTCGTGCGTGCCGAAATCGTTGCGATCAACCGTGTCCGCCCAGTGCATACGTGTCCGCACCGGACGCTTCGCACGCGGGCCTATACCGTCCCGCCAGTCATAAACCTCGCTGAAACAACCGCCTGGCCAGCGGATGACGGGCACGTGAATCCGCTTGAGCGCGTCCACGACATCGCGCCGATAGCCGCGAATATTCGGGATGTTGCTGTCGGGGCCGACCCAGATACCGTCATAGATACCGCGGCCGAGATGTTCGGCGAATTGGCCGTAGATGTGCCGGTCGATCGCGGCTCCCGGCCTGGCCGTATCGACCACAGCGCTTGCTGCGAGCGGCGTATCCTGGGCGGACGCGGGAAGCGCCGCCATCATGAGCCACGCGAACCACCCTGCCAGTCGTAGCATCATAGTCTCCAAGCTCCCCCACGGCACGAGCCGGAGGAGCACCTTGTCCGGAGTAGAGAGGCCGGCACCAGGCAATGCCTGATGCCGACCCTACTACCCCTTTAACTCGTGAACGATCAGAAGCTGCCGCGTAGCCCGACGAGGAACTGACGCCCGGGCTTGTACTGGGTGAACGTTGCATTGGTGAACTGGAAGTAGGACCTCAGCGTGGCGTCGGTGAAGTTGGCGACGTTGACCGTCAGCTGCGGTGCATTTTTCAGGCCGAACAGCTTGTCCAGGTCGAATGCGGACGAGAAGTCGAACTGCTGGTAATCGTCATTGAACAGCGCCGCCGCGGCGATGCCATTCTGATTTGCGCCGCTGCTCTGCGAGCCCTTGCGGAACGTCGTCGAGACGCGAAGCATGATGCCGTTCTTTTCGTAATAGCCTGTGATGTTGTAGGTGTAGGGAGCAACGCTGAACGCCTGGGCGGGCCCGTTGCTTGTCTGGTCGACGATCGTTGCGTTGGCGTTGAAGCCGAAGCCGGTCACACCGATGTGGCGGGTCAGGAAGTCGAGCGGCTGGACCCACTGGAATTCCAGCCCGTTGATCTTCAGCCGGTTAGGCACGTTGACCTGAGAGGTCACCTGCACCTGCGCCGAATTGGGACCGCCGCGCAGGTTGATTGCCGTCTGCTGCGTCGGGTTAAGCGTGTCATACGTGATACCGTATTGCGCAAGGGCGGTGAACGGCACGGTGGTGACGAACTGGTTAGTGAAGCCCTCAATCGACTTGCGGAATGCATTGAAGCTGATGACGCCTTCACGCCCGGTATAATATTCGAAGCCCAGGTCGAGATTGTCGGAGATGTAGGGCTTCAGGGCCGGGTTACCGATGCCGGCCTGATCGGCAGAAGGGGCGCCGAACGAAACGCCGGGCAACTGAGCCGAGGGATCGGGGCGAGTCATTGTTTTCGAGTACGCAGCGCGCACTACCGCATGTTCGCCGATATTGTACGCGACGTTCGCCGCCGGCAGCCATTTAGCATAGTTGCTCTGCGTCGATACCTCGCTCACGATGTTCGGATAGCGGCTGCCGTCGGGCAAGCTTCCGCCGCCGGCGGGTGTGTTGCGCGGATCGGGCAACGAAACGCGACCTGCGATCGTCTGTTGGGTGTTCACATAGCGCACACCCAAGCTGAAGCGCAGATCATTGCCGCCCAAATTCTGAACGCCGCTGACCAGTGCGAAGCCAGACTTGACGACCTCGCGGATCAGGCCGCCGCTCGCGCCGGTGTTGGCGCCGCCCGTATCCGGCTCTGCCGCGTGAAACTGGGCATAGTTGGTGGCTGCTGCAAACTTGGCGAAGTCGACGGTGACGAAGCCGGCAGGCCCAGGGAGAAGATAGTTCGGCAACGCGCTGTTGGGAACGAGTGAGCCGCCATAGGTCACAGGCCCGGTCTGGCCCGCCGTGTAACCGGTGCCATAGCCCGGATAGCTCGGGTAACCGGCAGGGGCCGCCCCCGGAGCGTTCAGACCCTCGCATGTCGGCTGGGTATTGGGGGATGGCACGAATACGCTGGGTTTGTTGCCGCAGCCGGCATTCTGCCACGCCTGGCTGTTGTCATAGCCGCGGATGCGGCGCGAGACGTCGTCATAGGCACCACCGACCTTGATGTTGAGCGCGGTCTGGCCCCAGGTCACGTCGCCGCGAACGCCCTTGCTGGTATATTGCCGACGCTCATCGGCAATGCTCATCCGATCCTGCGGATACCAGCCGAAGCTGCTCGGCTTGTTCAGGTCGAGCGCGCTCTTGATGGTCGGGATGCCGCCATTGTTGACGAAATCGACGGTGTTGCCGACACCCAAGGGCGTGGTCGCGCCGACGGTCGGGCTCTCACGATGGAATGTGCTGTGCTCGTAATTGCCCTGCAGGGTAACCTTCAGCGAGTCTGCGACCTGATATTCGACGCCCGGATTGATGTTCCACAGGTTGGTCGTTTCGATATAGGGGCGGAATTCGTCAAAGAACTGGACGTTTGCGAACGTACCCGACGTCACGGTGCAGCCTGCGCTGCAATCCGATTTGTCGAACTTCAGATTCGTCGGAATGATCGATCCGTTGCGGACGATCCACGCCATGTCCTCACGCACAAGATTGTTGTGCTTGTAGCCGTATAGCCCATCGACGTAGAAATGCAGTTCGTCGGTCGGTCGCCACTCGAGGCTGACGATCGCATTGATGCGATCACGCGAGCCATATTCAGCGGATGGGCGCCCCAGGCGAGGCAGCAGGCCGTTGTCGATCTGCTGAATGGTCGCGCCCGGGTTGTGCGCCAGCAGGAATGCCTGGTCGATCACCGTTCCCGCTACGAGCCCGCCGCCGGCGCCCGCCGGCACCACGGAAGGAATCGTCCAGTTGCCGCCGCCTGTGGAGTTGCATCCGGTTGCGGCGCCGCACTGCGCCGCAGAGAGGCTGGGATTGGTGTAACCGATCGTTTCGTACCCGCGTGTGTCCGTGTAGAGGTGCTGGCCCGAAACGCCGGCGAGGATACCGATGGTATCATTGTGCCAGCTGCCGATCAGCGATCCGCGCTCGCCGATCTTGTCAGCCTCGCCGAGCTTAACGCCCTGGATATTATAGGCGAGATAGGACTTGGCCCGGTCGAACGGCCGCGCCGACCGGATGTCAATGTTGCCCGCGGCACCGCCTTCCAGAAGATCCGCCGAATAGCTTTTGTTGACCGTGAGCTTTGTGAACAGGTCAGTCGGGAAGAAGCTGAGATCGACCGAACGATCGGTGCCCTGCGCGTCGGTTGCCCCGGACGACGCGACCGCGATCGGTGCGCCGTTCAACGTGACGTTGGTGAAGTTAGACCCCAGGCCGCGAATGGCGACATTGGTGCCCTCGCCCGTGATATCGCGGGTGATCGTGATGCCCGGGATGCGGTTGAACGACTCAGCAATGTTGGTGTCGGGGAACTTTCCGATGTCCTCAGCGAAAATCGAATCGCTGAAATTGGCCGACACGCGCTTGGCGTCAGTCGATTTGGCGAGACTCGAGCGATAGCCGGTCACGACGATATCTTCGGCCGCCCCCTGCGACGATGGCGCCGTGTCCTGGCCGGCGGGCGCGGTTTGATCCTGCGCTGTGGCCGCAGCCTGCGCGCTCGCGGCGCCCGGCGCGAGCGCGCAGGCTGCGGTGGCGCAAAGCAAAGCGGCGCGGATCAAGTGCTGGCGAGTTTCGATCTTGAGCATTTCGGTATCCTCTCTGAATTTCGCCGCCTCTTCATGAGACGCGCGACAG
>JBDTLS010000132.1:0-7868 GCA_039934655.1 Sphingobium sp. | reverse complement strand
GATGGCTGGCCCAACCCGGATGCCGGACCATCGGCGGCGGGGGCGGACGTGGTGCTGGAACAGGCGCAGGTTTACGCAACCCTGTCGGAAGCCGTCGCCGATTGCGCGCATGTCTATGCCACCACGGTGCGCAATCGCAGCGTCACCAAACCGGTCGTGACCCCGGAGCAAGCCGCCCGCGCCATCCACGCCGCGGCGGCCCAAGGTGTTCTGGGGCGCAGCGCCATCGTGTTCGGCCCGGAACGCTCCGGCCTCGAAACCGAGGATGTCGCGCTCGCCCGCAGCATCATCACCGTACCGATCAACCCAGACTTTGCCTCGCTCAACTTGGCCCAAGCGGTGATCCTCGTCGCCTATGAATGGTCCAAGGGTCAGGGACAGGCGCTGGCCTCCCCGCCCACCAGCGATCTGGGCGAACCGGCATTACAGGAAGAACTCGACGGCATGATCGGGCAACTCGACGCGATGCTGATCGAGGCAGGCTATTATTACCCGCCCGACCGCACCACCGCCACACGCCTGAACCTGCGCAACCTGCTCACCAAACCCGGCTGGACCCACGACGAAGTACGGACATTACGCGGAGTGCTGAGCAAGCTGGATAGGCCGAGGCGGCGGTAGAGTCACCCCCGCCTATCAAACGCCTCCAGCTCATAGGCTATCGACGCCTCGACCAGATCGTCCCACATAGCGGCAATCGCGTCCGCCGGCAAACCCAGCCGCTGTGCTTCGGCGCGAACCAACTCCACCACCTCCGCCTTACGCGGTTCGTCGCGCACGGCGTCGCGGGCTGGCTTGATGCGGGCGGCGGCGCGCATATAGGCGAAGCGGGTGGCGAGCAGCGCCACTAGTGCTGCGTCGGTCGCGTTCACCCCCGCGCGTACATCCGCCATCGTCCGGCACGCTTCGGGGACGCGCGTATCGGGCGTATTATCGGACGCGGGTTCGGGCTGGGCGGCGCTCATGTCCTGCTCCCTAATCTGCGCTTGGGTTCCTGTCGAGACTTGACTCAACCCCCCGTCCCTGCCAAAGGCCCGCCTTCGCAATTGGCCCCGCACCCCGGTGAAGCGGTGGCCCTGTCCGGCGCTGGCAACAGCGCCCGGCCAGAGCGGCGTACCGGGACCACTCCGCTTTCCTGCCGTCTTCGGGCGACAGGCAAGGCGGACGACGTTGTAGCAATTGAAGGATATTATCATGACAAAGCGTACCAGCGCCAAGCATAAACTCGACCGCCGTATGGGCGAAAACATTTGGGGTCGCCCCAAATCGCCCGTCAACAAGCGTGAATATGGCCCCGGCCAGCACGGTCAGCGCCGCAAGGGCAAGGTTTCCGACTACGGCATTCAGCTGCGCGCGAAGCAGAAGCTGAAGGGCTATTACGGCGACATCACCGAAAAGCAGTTCAAGAAGAACTACACCGAGGCCGCCCGTATGAAGGGCGACACCGGTCAGAACCTGATCGGCTTGCTCGAACGCCGCCTCGACGCGGTCGTCTATCGCGCCAAGTTCGCGCCGACGATCTTTTCCGCGCGCCAGATCGTTTCGCACGGCCACATCTTCGTGAACGGCGTGAAGTGCAACATCGCCTCGCGCCTCGTGAAGCCGGGCGACGAAGTCACCTTGGGTAGCAAGGCCAAGGAAATGGCGCTGGTCATGGAAGCACAGGGCCTCGCCGAACGCGACATTCCCGAATATGTCGCGCCCGATGGCAACGCCAAGATCACCTATATCCGCGTACCAACGCTGGACGAAGTGCCCTATCCGGTGAAGATGGAACCCAATCTGGTCGTCGAATTCTATTCGCGCTGATTTGGTTTTGTCATACTAGCGTATCAAAGGGCGGTTCTGATGGAGCCGCCCTTTTTCGTGGACCAGAGGAGCCAGTTGCATGACCATCCGCATGTCCGCCGAATGGGAACCACATGACTGGCTGTGGATCGGTTTTCCATCCAATGCCGATGAGTGGGCGGCGGCCGCCCTGCCGCGCGCGCAGGAACAGATCGCGGCTTTCGCCAATGCGATCCGGGCGGGCGGCAAAGGCGAGCAGGTACGCCTCGTCTGCAACGATGTAACGGCGGCGGAGCGCGCTCGCTCCCTGGTCGAAGTCGGCATCGAAATCATCATCCAGCCGCTCGGCGACGTGTGGCTGCGCGATACCGGGCCGATTTGCGTCATGCGCGCAGACGGCACCCGCGCGCTGGTCGACTTTGGCTTCAACGGCTGGGGTGGCAAATATATCATGCCGGGCGACAGCGACATTGGCGCGCGCCTCGCCGCGACTTGCGCGCTGCCGGTGCAGAGCGCGCCGTGGATATTTGAAGGAGGCGCGGTCGACACCGACGGCACCGGCCTGTTCGTGACGACCGAGCAATGCCTGCTCAACCCCAATCGCAATCCGTCACTCGACAAGGGCCAGATCGAAACACTGCTGGCGGGGTCGCTGGGTCTGACCGACATGCTGTGGCTGGGCGATGGGTTGGTGAATGACCATACCGATGGCCATGTCGATAACCTCGCCCGTTTTGTCGCCCCCAGCGTGATCGCCATTCCGCAGGCCACCACCGACGATGACCCGAACGCGCATATCTACGCCGACGCGGCGGCCCGCGCCACGGCGCATGGGCTGACCGTGGGGCCGATGCCTTCGCCGGGCAAAGTCGTCGTCGATGGCGCGATCATCCCGGCGAGCTATATGAATTTCACGATCGGCAATGCGGTGGTAGTTGTGCCGCTCTATGGTCAGCCCAACGACGAAGCAGCGATAGAAGCGCTGCGTCCGTTTTTCCCCGACCGCGCCCTTGTCGGCCTGCCCAGTGATGCGATATTGACCGGCGGCGGCAGCTTCCACTGCACCAGCCAGCATATGCCATCAGCGTAGAGATCAAGAAATGACCAAAGCCACCGTTGCCGTCCTGCAACTCGCCTTTTTAGACGACATGACCGCCAATATCGCGCTCGTCAGCAATCATGTGCGCAAGGCGGCTGCGCGCGGCGCGAAGATCATCCTGCCACCCGAACTGTTCGAGGGGCATTATTTCTGCACCGTGGAAGAGGAGGCGCTGTTCGCCCGCGCCCATAGCATAACCGAGCACCCCGCCGTGCTCGCCATGCAAACGCTCGCCGCCGAACTCGGCGTCTATATCCCGACCAGTTTCTTCGAGCGCGACGGCCAGCAATATTACAACAGCCTCGCGATGATCGACGACACCGGCGCGATCATGGGCACCTATCGCAAAAGCCATATCCCCGACGGGCCGGGGTATGAGGAGAAATATTATTTCCGCCCCGGCAATTCCGGGTTCAAGGTGTGGCCGACCAGATACGGCACCATCGGCGTCGGCATATGCTGGGACCAATGGTATCCCGAAAGCGCGCGCGTCATGGCGCTGATGGGTGCGGAAATGCTGCTGTTCCCTACCGCCATCGGCTCCGAACCCTATGACGAAAACCTGAACACCAGCCGCATGTGGCGCCGCGCGATGATCGGCCATGCCGTGTCCAACTGTATGCCCGTCATCGCCGCCAACCGCATCGGCAGCGAAGGCAAAGGCGAGACGGCGCAAAGCTATTACGGCCACAGCTTCATTGCCGACGAATGGGGCGACATGGTCGCCGAAGTCGAGGACTGGCAAACGGGTGCGATCGTCGCCACGCTCGATCTCGAACAGGCCCGCACGCATCGCGCCGGCATGGGATTTTTTCGGGATCGCAGGCCGGAACTTTATGGCCGCATCACGCAGGATATTTGATTGGCGCGCGCAACCAAGGAGCGGCATGTCTACGCCATCGCGCTGGGGTCCAACCGGGCGCGGCGTGGCGGAGAAAGTCCGCATGATCTCCTCCGTGCGGCGATAGACCGCCTGACCGACGCACGGCTCACTCTGCTCGCCCGGTCATCCATCATCGAGAGCGCCCCCATCGGACCTTCGCTGCGACGCTATGCCAATGCCGCCGTCCTCATCGAAACTGAAGTTGAACCGATGGTCCTTCTCCACCAGCTCAAGGCGATAGAGGGCGCATTCGGGCGGCGCTCGGGCGGACAACGCTGGGGCGCACGCCCGCTCGACCTCGATATCATATTATGGAGCGGCGGCATGTGGGCGAGCAAAAGCCTCTCTATCCCCCACCCCGCGTTTCGAAAGCGCGATTTCGTGCTGCGGCCATTGGTACAGATCGCTCCCGACTGGCGCGATCCGGTGACGGGATACACCATCCGGCAATTGCTCTGCCGTATGTCTAAATTCGGCTAGAGCATCGTGCGAAAAAGTGGAAACCGGCTTTTCGCAAAAAACGATGCGTAAACAAATAGCTAGAGCAAGCGGCCTGCGTCAGATTTAACGCAGGCCGCTTGCTCTAGTGTGGTGGAATCGCCTGACGACTCGGAAAACGCGGTAAGACAAAGGGATAGAGCGGTCGAGCCGACGCAATCGGCCCCCGCAAAAACGCTCTATCGAACCCGTGGCCCGCCAAAGGGCAGCGGCGGGGGTGGGCGACGTGTTCCGCGTGGCAGTTGCGCCTGATACGCCCGGCCACAATGCTCGACGCAATATGGGAAACCGGGGTTCACCTTGTCGCCGCAAAAATGGAAATCCGGTTCGCCCGGATGCCCCATCGGCCATTTGCAGATTTTCTCGGTCAGGTCGAGCAGGCTGGTCTTACCGGCAATGTCCGCGCTCGGCTTGGCGGGAACGAGGCGACGCGGCGGCGCTGGCGGAATGGGCGCCTGCTGATCGCCAGGTCCCTGACGCAAAAATCCGCCGGGGCCAACCGACACGATGCGCGGCTGCGGCTTGGCGACCACCGCCACTGGCTCGTCGGCTTCGCTGTCCGATCCAGCGGGTGCGCTCGGCGCTGCCGCACGAATGGGTGGGAGCGCGGCAGCGGCTGATTCGGGCGCGCGCGACATCACGGGCGCGGCTTGCGGCGCAGGGGAAGCCACCGCCGCATCCTTTTTCGCGGTAATGACCTTCTTGCGCGGCGTTTCGTTGGCCTTGACGGGTGAAGGCCGCGATTCGGCTCACGCCGCCCAGTTCTTCAGCGATCTGGCTGGCGGTCATGCCCTTTTCCCACATGCTTTTCAGCTGGCTTATGCGTTCGTCGGTCCAGGACAATCTGCGCTCCTCATTCATCATTCGCTAAGGCTATATGGCAACGGCCCCGGCGCGCTTCAATGCGCAAAGCGGGCTGCCGTGCTATTAATACTTGCCGATGTGCAGCGCACCCGATAGTCGATCCCGCAATGAACAACCAGTCTGAATCTGCACAGGGCAAACTTGCGCATTCCGCGGTGCGCAGCGCGATAGTCGCGGAACCGGGCGTTATGCGCATTCGCAACGTCAACTGGTCCGGCACCAGGGCGCTGTACGCCAAGGAAGTGCGCCGCTTCATGAAGGTGCAGTTGCAGACCGTCTGGGCTCCTGCCGTCACGACATTATTGTTTCTGGTGATCTTTACGATCGCGCTGGGCGGCCAGCGGCGAACGGTGCTCGGTGTGCCTTTTGCCGATTTTATCGCGCCCGGCCTCATCATGATGGGCATGTTGCAAAACAGCTTTGCCAACAGCAGCTTTTCCCTGCTGGTTGGCAAAATACAGGGCACGCTGATCGATTATCTGATGCCGCCGATTTCAACTGGCGAGATATTGTTTGCGATGGTCGCGGCCTCCATCACGCGCGCCTGCGCCGTCGGCGGCGCGATCTGGCTGGCGATGCTATTTTGGCCGGGCGTGCATGTCATGCCCGTGCATCTGTGGGCGGTCGTGAGCTTTGGTATTCTCGGCGCAAGCTTCGTGGGATTTCTCGGCGTGCTGACCTCGATATGGGCGGAAAAATTCGATCATGCGGCCGCCGTGACCAATTTCGTGATTGCCCCGCTGTCGCTGCTGTCCGGCACATTTTACTCGGTCGAGCGGCTCTCCCCCTTGTTTCAGAGCATCAGCCACGCCAATCCGTTCTTCTACGCCATTTCAGGTTTCCGCTATGGCTTCCTGTCCGCCGCCGATACAGACGTGGTGCGCGGGCTGGTGGTGCTTGCTGCGCTGAACGTGGTGCTAGGTCTGATCTGCTACGCGGTCTTGGCGCGTGGGTGGAAGCTCAAGCCATAAGCGCAACGCTTGCTCTCATGATTTGCGCGTGCATCTGATTTTGCGAAAAACCGGTTCTCACTTTTTCGCATGATGCGCTAAGGCCGCACGATGATCCTGTCCCCCGATGAGTTGAGCGTCGTCATCCTGTCGCTCAAGGTCAGCAGCGTCGCGGTAGTGTTGACGCTGCCGATTGCGTTCGGTCTGGCCTGGGCATTGGCGCGCTGTCGCTTTCCCGGCAAGTTGCTGCTGGATGGATTGATCCACCTGCCGCTCGTTCTGCCGCCGGTCGTGACCGGCTGGCTGCTGCTGCTGGCATTCGGCAATAACGGCCCCATCGGGCAATGGTGTGCGCAGTGGCTGGGGATCAGCTTCATGTTCCGCTGGACCGGCGCGGCGCTGGCCGCCGCCGTGATGGCATTACCATTGATCGTGCGGGCGATGCGGCTGTCGATTGAGGCCGTGGATGTCCGCCTGGAAAGCGCTGCCCGGTCACTGGGCGCAGGGCCGGTTCGCACCTTTGCGACCATTACCTTGCCGCTCGCATTGCCCGGAATATTGGCGGGCGCGGTGCTGGGTTTCGCCCGGTCGATCGGCGAGTTCGGCGCGACGATCACCTTCGTCTCGAATATCCCCGGCGAAACCCGTACCTTACCCATCGCGATCTACTCGGCGCTGCAAATCCCCGGCGGAGAGGTGACGGTAACGCGGCTTGCGATCATTTCGGTGGTGTTGTCGCTCGGCGCGCTGGTCGCTTCGGAAGCCTTGTCGCGCCGCGCGGGCGCAGGATCGGGTGGCCATGTCCTTTGAAGTCGATGTCCAGTGCGCTTTGGGTGACGTCATCATTGGCACGACATTCAGCACCGGGCCGGGTTTGACCGCGCTGTTCGCTCCGTCGGGAGCGGGAAAGACCAGCATATTGAATATGGTTGCGGGGCTGCTGCGCCCCGATCGCGGACGCATCGCCGTTGGCCAGCGGGTGTTATTCGACAGCAGCGCGGATATTAATGTGCCGCCCGAACGGCGCCGTGCAGGCTATGTGTTTCAGGACCGCCGTCTGTTTCCGCATCTGCGGGTGCGGGCAAATCTGGTCTATGGCCAGCGCATTGCCCGCGCCGCCGATCAGGTCATGACCTTCGATGATGCCGTCGATTTCCTCGGCATCGGCCATCTGCTGGACCGCTGGCCACGCAATCTGTCGGGCGGCGAAGCTCAGCGCGTCGCAATTGGCCGCGCGCTGCTTTCCGGCGCGCATTTCCTGTTGATGGATGAGCCTCTGTCATCGCTGGATGCGGCCCGGAGAGAGGAAATCATCGGCGTGATCGAACGCATCCGGGATCAACTCAACATGCCGATGCTATATGTAAGCCATGACCGCGCCGAAGTGGAACGACTTGCGGCGAATATCATCACGCTGTAGCGTTAGCGCGGAATGGGACGGGCCACTTCCGCAAGTGTCAACGGCATCACTGCGCTGCCACCCTTGGCAGGCTTGCGACGCGGCACCCGCGTTGCCGATGCGACCGAAAAGCTGGTGATCACACAGCCCGCAACCGGCTTGGGCACCAACAGCATGGCGAGGCAATCCGCGATCGAGGGGTCTTCCAGCACGCCGATCACGTCCTCCACATCTTCCTGTTCCAGACCGGCAATGCTGAGCGCATGGGTGGCCGCCATGCGCCAGAGCAGATCGACATCCCGCACCGACAAGGCGATAGTGACCAGAAATTCGGTGCCACCGGGATCACCTGCGCCAACACCGCCCGGCAGGAAGCTGCTTTGATCG
>JBDTLS010000131.1:0-7965 GCA_039934655.1 Sphingobium sp. | reverse complement strand
GGTTTCCATCTGGCGCGTCAGCCAATAGCGCGCGCTATGTTCGTTGCCCGTGCCATTGCCGACCGCAGCGTCCTCCCAAAAGGCGCGAATTTCATAAATGACCGGAATATGGTGCCGCCGTGCCACCCTGCGCGCCGCCATCGCATTCAGCACAGGCGAATGGGCATGAATGACATCCGGGCGCCACTGCGCCACCAGACGCTCAATCGTGTCGGCCTCCGCGCCGATCTCACGCCATTCGCGCAGCAGGCCATTGCCACCGCTCGCGCGGCCGGGTGTGCGATGAAAGGTTAAGCCGTCGATGCTCTCAATTTCCGGCCCCTCGGCGGTATGTCGGCGCCCGGTGATGCCGCGCACGTCCCACCCTTGAGCGATTTGCGCGCGCAGAATCGCTCTCGTGCGGAACGTATAGCCGCTGTGCATCGGCAGGCTGTGATCGAGAACATGCAATATTCTGGTCATGACGCCAGCCATATGTGCCGAAAAGGATTAACGTCGCGTCAACCTCAAACGCCTATGCCAGATTGAGGTTTCCTGGCGAAGGCACGCAGCGACGTTATGATTGATAGCTTTTCCCTGTTGCTGAGTCATGGGCTGGTGCTGCTGGCCTGCTGGCGCCTGCTGTCGCGCCGCGATCTCGACGACGAAAGTGCTGCTGACACCGCCGCGTCACAGGACAGCCAAGACCTTGCGTGACCTGTTCTTCCTCGCCTATCTCGCTGTCTTTTTCGCAATGGCGCTCAAGCGGCCGTTTCTGCTGGTGCTGGTCTATGCCTATATCGACATCGTCTCGCCGCAACGCCTCAGCTATTTCTTGCTCAACAGCATCCCGATTTCCGCCATCGCCTTCGCCCTCGCGTTGATGGCGTGGGCGACCATCGACAATAAACGCGACAGCCGTTTTTCCGCACGGCAATTCATCCTGTTTTTGTTGCTCGTCTATTGTGGATTGACGACGGCACATGCCGATTTCCCGGTTGAGGCAGCCGCCAAATGGGCATGGGTGTGGAAGTCGCTGGTGTTCGCGATCTTCCTGCCCCTGACCCTGCGTACCCGGCTGCGGTTCGAGGCGCTCTCCCTGATCATGATATTATGCGCCAGTTCGATCATCGTCACCGGCGGTATCAAAACGATATTGGCTGGCGGCGGCTATGGCGTGCTCAACCTGATGGTCGACGACAACAGTGGGCTGTATGAAGGTTCGACGATATCGATGGTCGCGATTGCAATCATCCCGCTCATCCTGTGGCTAGCGAAATATGGCACGATCTTTCGGCCCTCGCGGCTGGTGCGGATCTATGCACTGGCGCTGTGCGGGGCGTGCGTGCTGATCCCGATCGGCACCGAAACGCGCACCGGATTGCTGTGCATTATGTTGCTGGGTGGGTTGATGCTGTGGCGATCGCGGCATCGCATCGCATTCGGCGTGGCGGCGCTGGCGCTGGCGCTGGTCGCCATTCCGTTCCTGCCAAGCAGCTTTACCAGCCGCATGAACACCATCGAAAATTATCAAAGCGACGAGAGCGCATCGACGCGCCTCGCGGTGTGGGAATGGACATGGGATTATGCCAAATCGCATCCCGGCGGCGGCGGGTTCGATGCCTATCGCTCCAACAGCTTCACCTATGATTCAATCAAGCTGGTCGGCGAGCCGGGCAGCGAACGCGTCGTGCGCGATCATGTTACCGACAAGGGCCGTGCCTATCACAGCGCCTATTTCGAGGTGCTGGGCGAGCAAGGCTATGTCGGCTTTGCCTTATGGGCGATGCTGCACCTGATGTCGCTGGTCGGCACGGCGCGGATTCAGCGCCGCTATCGAGCCAACACCGACCCAGCGCAGGCATGGATAGCGCCGTTCGCTTTGGCGCTTCAGCAGGGGCATCTCGTCTATCTGCTGGGTGCGGCGTTTGTCGGCATCGCCTATCAGCCGTTCATCCTGATGCTGCTCGCGATGCAGGCTGCGTTTGCCACCTATATCGCGCGGCACGAACGCGCGCGCGGAAGCGTGCCGATTTTTGCACCCCGGCCTGTGCAACCGAAACAGGAGGCAGCGGCGTGAATCGCCAATTGACGAGCCTCACCTCCGCGCGCGGCATCGCCGCATGGCTGGTGGTCGCCTATCATCTGCGCGCCTCCACGCCGTGGGTGCCTGCGCCGATCATGGCGGTGCTGCACAAGAGCTATCTCGCGGTGGATTTCTTCTTTTTGCTGTCGGGCTTCGTTATCTATCTGTCGGCGCACAAAGCGTTCGAACGTGATGGACCGCGCGCGCTACCCGCATTTCTGGTGCGCCGTATTGCCCGCATTTACCCGCTGTATATCGTGATCCTGCTGGCCACGGTGCTGTTTGCCGCGGCGATCCACGCGGTCGGCGGCGATGCCACCAGCTATCCGCTGGGCGAGCTGCCCCTGCACATGACGATGATGCAGAACTGGGGGTTCACGCCCCGCCTGAGCTGGAACCATCCCGCATGGTCGATCAGCACGGAGTTCGCCGCCTATCTGCTGTTCCCGCTCATTGTGCTGGCCAGCCCGATTGCGCGGCTCAATCGCACCGCGCTGCTGGCGGGCATGATGTGTGTGCTGGCCCTGCTCGCGGGAGTGCTGCAGGTTGGAGGACAGACCGGGCTGGGTCAGGATGTCACCCACAGCGGCCTGATCCGCTGCCTGTGCGAATTTATATGCGGCAATTTGCTGTGCGCTTTCTACCTGCGCAGCGATCCGGGGGATGGCCGACTGCTCGTCGCATCCCTGTTCGGACTTGTCACCGGTGCCCTGTTGTGGGCGGTGGGCGTGGGCGGAGAAATTGCCCTGTTCCCCGCGATCACCGCCTGCCTGATCCTGACGCTCGCGTTGCTGTCACAGCGGTGGGCGATGACGCGCGTCTGGCCCCTGCACTGGCGGCCGATCGTCTATCTCGGTGAAATCAGCTACGCGACCTATCTGGCGCATTTCATGCTGTTCATCCTTTTCAAGATACTGCTGGTCGATGATGCGGCGAACATCGCACCGGGCATGATTGCGCTGTTCCTGTGCGGATTGCTGCTGCTGTCGATCATCCTGCATGAAGGAATCGAGAAGCCCGGCAGACGGCTTGCCCAGCCCCTGCTCGCGCGGCTGGTGAACGGCGAGAACCGTCATGCCCTGATGAGAGAAAATGGGGCGACCGATGGGTCTTGAACCCACGACCTCTGGTACCACAAACCAGCGCTCTAACCAACTGAGCTACGATCGCCATGCGTGCGCGAAGTCTGCGCTGCGGACGGCCAATTAAGCTGCCCCTTCCACAGCGTCAAGCATCCATTTCGCTTAGAGCGGTTTGCGATCCGATTACATCGGCTCGCAAACCGCTCTAGTGAAGCGAACTTCAGATTTGGGGCACTAGGGTCCAGCGCAGGCCGCCCATTGTCGGCGTCATGCGACGGCGCCGTCAGCTCATGGATGAACGAAAATCGATCACCGCAGCGATCTTGCGCAGCAGGTGATCCGCAGGAACCAACTCCTCGAGCGTCACTATCTCCAGGGCGGTCTGCTCAGGGCCACGCGTTCTCAGCATGGCCCACAGAATCACAAACCCACGCCTCACGCCAGAGGTTTGTCAGCAAGTCTGCCCCTTACGACACTTTCCTGTTCCCTTGAGCCGCACGACCCAAAATCACAAGTCTTGTATCAGACAGTTCACTTGCCATTAACCGCTATATCGCTTCACTTTCTTGTACGATGGGACGGCTCTCGCGAGTGCCACGCATGCGGCTATCCTTGTCATCAGGATTCGCGCTGATGATGATATGATCGTCATGGAATTCGACCAGCGATGTCAGTAGGCGGTAGTGCCGATTTAATCCGATCTCAAGCCGCTTTAGGCAGCGTCGGGTGCCTTTTCCCGGCCTGCGAAGCGCCGCCGCGCCATCAGAGCTGCCGCCGCCGCGCCGAATAGCAATACCATCGGCGGGGCGGGAACATCCGTACCACCGCTGCTGCTGCTTGTGCCGCCGCTGCTGGTTGAGGAGGACGTGCTCGACGAGGTGGAGCTGCTGGTTGATGACGATGTGCTCGAAGACGTTGAGCTTGACGTGCTGGTCGATCCGCCAAAGCTGGAAGAACTCACATTACCCGAAGACGTGGAAACGCCGCCCGTTGATGTGCTGACCCCCCCGGTTGAGGTGCTCACACCGCCTGTCGACGTCGAAACGCCGCCGCTGGTCGAACTGGTCGAAGATGTCGAACTGACGCCGCCCGACGTTGACGAAACGCCGCCTGTCGATGTCGAGGTGCTGGAGCCGCCCGATCCCCCGGACGATGTGCTGCTTGAGCCACCGCTTGTCGATGACGAGCCGCCGCTGCTGGTGGAGGAAACCACGACACTGCCGCTGCTTCCGCCCCCGCTGCCGCCAAAAAATCCGCCGAAGAAGCCGCCGCCGAATCCCCCGCCAAATCCGCCACTGCCACCGATGACGATGGGCATTCCGCCGCCCGAAGTAGATGGAATCGGAGGCATCGGTGGCAAGGGCATCGCGCTCATCGTGGTGGTTGTCACGGCCGGGCTGCAAGTGGTGACGGTGCGGACGACGCGTCGCTTAACCTTGTGTGGGCGCGACTGCATTTTTGGGGCGACGCGCTGGTGGGCCGCCACACGATGGGGCTTTTCGGCGACATGGACTGCGCCACCACCAATAATAGCGCCCCCGCACGCACAAGCACAAAGTTTAGCCAAAGCCATACGAACCGACATAGCGCAATCTCTTCAACTGTTATGTTGGCGCGGTAATTATTTTGGAGATACGCACCAATTTCTGATTGCAGAAGCGCAAATTTGCTGTGGCATGGCAATACTCTTAACCGTGTTTAAGACTTGAAAATATGAAATATAGATATAGATATACTAAAATATATAGTTAATGTATTGGTACGGTACGTTAACTATAATCAACATTAGCGGTATATCTGTAAATGCGCGTAGCGATATTCCTGTATTCGATATTTTCACGCGTGCTTTGAACCTATCAAGGGCGCTTGCAGCCTTTGCTGTCGGCGGCTATAGGCGCGCTCAATATATAGCGGTTGCTCCGGCCGCGCCGGTGCCATCGTATGAATGGAGAGTGCAATGGTGAGTGTTCCAGAACGCAATGACGACCGGAACGAGGGGATTACCAACCTGCCTGATGGGTATCAGCCGTCTGCAGACGAGGAGTTCATGAATCCCGCGCAGCTGGAATATTTCCGGCGCCGACTTCTCGACTGGAAACGCGAGATTTTGGCGGAAGCGGAGGGAACGCTCGCGGTGTTGCAGAGCGAACCGTTGCGCGAACCGGACATGAACGACCGCGCGTCTAGCGAAACCGACTGGTCGATCGAGCTTCGCACCCGCGATCGCCAGCGCAAGTTGATCGCCAAGATCGATGCGGCGATACGCCGGATTGACGAAGGCGAATATGGCTATTGCGAAGTGACCGGTGAACCGATCAGCCTCGGTCGCCTCGAAGCACGCCCCATTGCGACCATGACGCTGGAAGCGCAGGAGCGCCATGAGCGGCAGGAAAAAATCTCGCGCGACGACTGACCCTCACGCAGTAGCAATTGACCCTCGATCGGTCGCAAATGCCACGGAACGAGGCTTGAATTAACCTTTTGATTACCAACCTGACCTACGCTAACCCTAGAAAAGGAAAAACTTTTTTGGCGGGCGATGGCTGGATATGACAGAGGGTCCGGATATTGACGAACACCCCCAAAACCGTGCCGCCCCGCGCGACAGCCTGTTTTTGCTGACGGCTATTTCGGCTGAGGATGGCCGGAATTTGAGCCAAGCGCGTGTACGCAATCTGTCTTCCACCGGTATGATGGCCGATTGCGAGAGTGTCTTGCAGGTCGGCGACAGAGTGTCGCTGAGCCTGCGGGGAATTGGCCAGGTGACGGGAATAGTCAAATGGATCGAGGCAAAGCGCGTCGGCATAAAGTTCGACACCCCTATCGACCCGTATCAGGCACGCAAACCTGTCGGGTCGGGGGCGGGAGGCGCGGTTCCGCCCTACCTCGGAGATATGAATTCGCAAAAGCGTTAGCGCTAGTGTGGCGAGCTTCAGATTTGGGTCACTAGAGCAGGCTGCGTTTGAGCGGCTTGCGATCCGATTGAATCAGATCGCCCGCTCATTGTTTTGACTTGTCGCTGCGTTAATCGTCAGATGATTCCATCCGACTGGAAGGCGCTCTAAATACTCAGCAGCTCTTCCTTTAGCCGTAATTTCTGCTTCTTGAGGTGCGCCAGTTGCACTGCGTCAGGCATGGGGCGATTCAGTTCGGTGCGAATCTTCGCTTTCAGGGCGTTATGTTTGGCTTGAAGGGCAGAAATATGGCTATTTTCCATGACATTCTCCACGATGATGGTGTGCCGGGGAAACAGAATAGATCATGTTTTATTGCTAAAGTCTTGCGCTGATTTTACGAATGCGTTCTGTGCTGCATCGCGCGCGACGAAATGTCTGCACGGCGCCCTGCACGGGCCGCCTGAAAGTATTTGGAACCGTGGCGCACTGGTTCGCTGTCGGGAGTGGACCGCCGCTCTATGCTTGGCTAGGATAGCGGGATGAACCCGGAAGACGTGATGCGTAAGTTGGAGATTTTGCGGCAGGAGCACCGCGATCTTGATACCGCGGTCATCGCCCTGATCGACAATGGTTCCAGCGATCAGTTGCAGCTGGCGCGCCTGAAAAAGCGCAAATTGCGATTGCGCGACGAAATTTCCATGCTGGAAGACATGCTGGTGCCCGACATAATTGCATGATCCGTTGGGAATCCCTGGCCGATACGGTCCGATTTGGGACAATGCGTGATTCGGGTCCGCTGAACGCTGGAGTCTGGCTGACAAAGCCCCGTGAATATGGCAACACGGCGGGATGCTGGTCGCCGACTCCATCAATCCCGCCTTTTTCAACCATATGGTCGATAGCCTTTATGTCGAGGCTATGGTCATGGCGGACGAAGCGCGCGGCTATTTCGATCGGCAAGGCGATGCCGATCGCGCGCATATGGATATGATGGCGCGGCTGTCGTTCACCTGCGAATCGCTTAAAGTGACGACGCGGCTGATGCACATCATCGCGTGGTTGCTGACACGGCGGGCATGGCAGCGCGGCGAAATAAGCTGGGAGGCTCTGTGTGATCCCAAATATAATCTGGGCGATGCGGCCGCGACCGATCGCGCTATAGGCGATGCCCTGCCGGAATCGGCGCGGGCGCTGATCCGTGGTAGCGAGGATCTGTATGCGCGTATCCTGCGGTTGCAGAATAATATGCGGCCTGAGGGCGGGGCTATTCCTTCAAGCCGCAATTCCAACCCCGCACATAGTCTGATGGATCGGCTCGAACAGGCATTCTGATTTTAGCCCGGAAACCGCGCAGTGAAGCGATTGCCGCAGTTGACATGGAACAGCCAAGCGCCGCAAGGGTTGTTCCCCTTGTGAAGCAGAATCGCCGCCCATTGTCATGACTCATGCTCCCGTTTCACGCTTCACGTCTGCGATTTTCCTTGTGGCGCTGTTGGTGGTCGCGGGAGTCGGCAGCGCGCTGTTTTCTCTCGCTCCTGCTGTCGCGCAAACCGGTGAGGGAGCGGTTGCTCCCCCGCCCGCTGTCGTAGCAACGCCGGCGGAGGGCGACCTCGCGCCGATGCCTGATATCCCCGGTATCGGCGTGGCATGGCCAAGCACTGATGGCGATGCGCCGGGCGACGAGCCGCCGCAGCCCAATATGGCTCCGCCGCCGCCAATCACCGTCGCTGCGCCCGATGCGGGCACAGCCCAAACGCCGACGCTGGCCATTCCTACGGACAGCGCGGCTGAGGCGCTGCCCAACGATGCGCGCGATATCGCCGACGACGGTTCGGAGAAGCGGTACGTTGTTCAGCTGACCGGCGTGGATGATATCGCCGACTCAGCCTTTCGCGATCGTTTCAACAATCTCTCCCTGTTA
>JBDTLS010000130.1:0-7965 GCA_039934655.1 Sphingobium sp. | reverse complement strand
GTAGGCGCGCTGGCATTCGATCATGTCGACCAGTTCCTCGACCACGTTGACGTTCGATGCTTCCAGCGACCCCTGACGAATGGCGCCGCGCCCGTCGAGGCCCGCCGCGCCAGCCTGCGGCGTTCCGCTCGCGGCGGTTTCGGTCAACAGATTGCCGCCGATGGACTGCAATCCAGCCGGGTTCATGAAGTTGGCGATTTCAAGCTTGCCGAGTTCCGTGGGGGCCGACTGACCTTGTAAGGTCGCCGAAACGGTGCCGTCATTGCCGACGGTGATCGACGTTGCGCCTTCGGGGATCTGGATCTGCGGCTGAACCGGCAGGCCGTCTGATGTCACCATCGTGCCTTCCGCGGTGCGGCTGAAATTGCCGGAGCGGGTATAGGCGGTGGTGCCATCGGCACGCTGCACCTGGAAATAGCCCGACCCTTCGATCGCGAGGTCAAGCGCGTTGCCGGTGGAGGTCAGCGTACCCTGCGTATCAATGCGACTGGTCCCGGCGAGCGATACGCCGGTGCCGAGCGATGTGCCGGTCGCAAACTTGTTTTGTTGGTCGGAAGCCGCGCCGGCAGCCACGAGCTGCTGGTACGCAAGTGTCTGAAAATCCGCCCGGTCCTTTTTGAAACCGGTGGTGTTCACGTTGGCGAGGTTATTCGCGATCACCTGCATCTTGGTGTTCTGCGCATCAAGCCCGGAGCGGGCGACGTGAAGTGCGGCGTTGGTCATAACTTAAGTCCCCATATTCATTTCTGCGGCGGCCCGATTGTTAGGCCCGATTTTCAGGCTCAGGCGCCCGGCAATTTCATCAGGTTGGTGCCGCTGTCGTCGATTTCCTTGGCGGCGTTGATCATCTTGATCTGCGTTTCCCACGACCGGCTGGCTTCGATCATCTGCACCAGCGCCTGCGTGGCGTTGACGTTGGATGCTTCGGTTGCACCCGGTGTGACCGACGCGGTCGGGTCGGTCGGCAGCACGCCCCCGCTTACTTCGCGGAAGGTTCCATCGAGCGCCTTGGCTACTTGCGACCCCTTGGGGCTGGCGAGCTTGAGCTGGTCGATCCGCTGCGGCTGGTTCACATCGCCGCCAGCAGGGACTATCCAGATGCTACCGTCGTTGGAAATCTTGATGCTGTCGGCGTTCGGCAAAGTGATCGGACCGCCTTCGCCCATCACGGGAAGTCCATCCCCCGTAGTGAGCAGGCCGCTTTCGGTCAGCTTGAGGTCACCGCGCCGGGTATAGGCTTCGCTGCCGTCCATCGCCTGCACGGTCAGCAGCGCGTCGCCGTTGACCGCGACATCGAGCGGGTTGCCGGTTTCGACCACCGATCCCTGCGCCATGTCGGCGCCCAGCACCTGTTCGGATGACTGGGCACGGGTCTTGAACGTCTGGCCATCGATCCACTGCGTCGTCGCGTTGGCGATTTCGGCGCGGAAGCCGATGGTGTTGGCATTGGCGAGGTTGTTGGCGATGGCCGCTTGCCGCGCCATCGCCCCCCGCATTGCCGTCAGTGACGTGTTGATCAACCGATCCATGATTCAAGTCCCGTGTGGTTTACCGTCAGGCTTAGCTGCGCAGGTTGACGATGGTCTGCGTCATGTTGCTGGCGGATTCGATCGCCTTGGCGTTTGCCTGAAAGTTGCGTTGCGCGGAAATCAGCGCGACGAGTTCTTCGGTGATGTCGACGTTCGATCGTTCGAGCGCGCCCGAACGGACCGCGCCGTAAAGGCCGGCATTGCCTGCGCCATAGGCAGGCGCGCCGCTGGCGAGTGTCGATTGCCAATGGGCATCGCCCTGCTGACGCAGGCCGTCCTGGCTCGGGAATGCGGCCATCGCGATATTGCCGAGCAACTGCGTCGAGCCGTCTGCAAAAGTGGCGGTGACAAGGCCGGTGACCGAAACGCCGACGCTGGACAGCTGCACCGTGGGATCGGTCGGGCTGACGAGCGGGATGTTGAGATCGGTCAATGATCCCGCTGCGGTGCTGGTGACGACCCCGGAAGCGTTAACCGGTAGCACCTGCAACCGGCCGCCAGTGGTGTCGACCACGTTGCGATTTTCATCGAGTGAGAAGGCGCCGTTGCGGGTATAGCTGATCTGTGCGGTCGGCGGAGGCGTGCGGACCGTGAAAAAGGATTCGCCGGTGATGGCGAGATCCAACGTCTTGTCGGTTGTTTCGATCGTGCCCTGCGTGAACTGCTGCTGGATGCCGATGATGCGCGTACCTTGCCCGGCGACCTGGGTCGTCGTC
Source organism: Sphingobium sp. (assembly GCA_039934655.1). Classification (GTDB taxonomy): domain Bacteria; phylum Pseudomonadota; class Alphaproteobacteria; order Sphingomonadales; family Sphingomonadaceae; genus Sphingobium. The sequence continues at coordinate 5,720 of JBDTLS010000130.1, read as the reverse complement.
TGCATCGGTGCGGCCGAGAAGATGTCGCCGAAATTGGTGCGGCTCTTTTTGAACGAGGTCGAGTTGACGTTGGCGACGTTGTTCGAAATCGTCGACAGGTCGGACTGGGCGGCTTTGAGGCCAGAGAGTGAAATATAGAAGGACATGGACTAACTCCTCTTAGGTAATAAGGTCAGCTCAGGCTGAGTGCGTCGCTGGGGTTATAACTGCCCAGCGAGGTGATGAGTTTGGTGGCGGTGCCATCGGCGGGCGACTGGACGGCGGCAATGCTGGCCCAGGTCGCAACCTGGGTCGGGGTGGTGCCGCGCACCCGTACTTGCAGCGGCGTGCTTGCCAGCCGGTTGCCCTGACCGTCGGTGCCATCCCAGTAAAATGTCGCGTCGCCTGCGGGCTTGGCACCCAGCGCGATGGTGTGGACAACATTGCCGCTGCCATCGACAAGGTCGACATTAACGTCTGATGAGGCGGCGTTGAGCGAGACTTGCCCTGCATATTGTCCGGCGGCGTCCGCAGCCGCGATGTTGCTCTTGACCAGCATCGAACGCCCGATCCAGCTCGCCGCGCCACCAAGGCGACTGTCGGCAAGCTGTGACTGGATCGACTTCAACGAGGAGTTCATTTCCGCGATGCCGCTTGAGTTGGAAATGGTCGCCATCTGGGCCACCATGTCGCTGTTGCTCATCGGATCGAACGGATCCTGCGATTTCATCTGCGCTGTCAGCAACGCGAGGAAATCGGTCTGCTGCAAGCTCTTCTGCTGAACGCTGCCGCTGCCGGTGAGGTTCGCCAGTACCGCCGAGGCATTAGCCGCCGTCGAACTGGTGGGTATCGTCGTATCTGTCGTCATTTGCCCATCCTGACTGTATCGAGCATGAGGGATTTTGCGGTCTGCATGACCTGAACATTGTTTTGATAATTGCGCGCGGACTCGATCATCTCGACCAGCTCGGCGCTGCTATCGACGGCGGCTTCCCATACATCGCCATTGGCATCGGCCAGCGGATGATTGGGGTCGTGCCGTTTGACCGGCTTGGCGTCGGACGTAACCACCTGTTCGACCTTCACAGTCGAAACGCCGGGGCTTTCGGTAACCGAGCGGAACACCGGCTTGATCGCGCGATAGGCTTCCGCTTCGCTGCCGGTCACATTGCCGGCGTTGGCCATATTGGATGCGGTGGCGTTCAAACGGATCAGCTGGGCCGACATCGCGCGTCCGGCAATATCGAAAACACTCATGGGCGGGTTAGCCATGCTTATTCTCCCCTCAATGCGCGGGTGACGGTGTTGATGCGCGCCTCCAGAAAGGAGAGCGTGGTGCTGTATTTAACTGCGTTCTCGGCGAACAATGTCTGCTCGGTCGACAGTTCGACGGTGTTGCCATCGAGGCTGGGTTGCAGCGGGATGCGATAGCCCATTGCCGAGTTTGCGGCATTGGTGGCGGAGTCGCCCTTGTCGGTCGCGTCCTTGAGCGCGGCTTCGAAATCGATATCGCGCGCTTTATACCCCGGCGTCGAGGCATTGGCGATGTTCGAAGCAAGCAGGTTCAGCCGCTGGGAGCGAAGCTCCAGCGCCTTTCCGTGCACTCCGAACAAACCGTCTTCCAATCCCATTTTCTTGCTGCCCTTGCCTGAAACTTTTTGCCTAAAACTTCTTCGCGTCGTGCCGTTATTGCCTTTGCGGGCCATGCGGGCAGTCCATTCGGTCTGTGTAAAGCAAGTGCCGTGCCAATTTACGGACGAAGGGGCGTGAACGCCTGAAATTCGTGGGTTTGTGGGTGAGTGCGGAGCGAGTGCGGCAAGGGCGGCATTTTTTTGCCGACAGGCGGCAATATTATGCCGTTTGGCGGGATCATCAGGATTCCTTAGGGAACAGGGGATAGAAATGCTGCAAATAATGGCTCATCTGCTCAATCCCCTTACACTCGGCGTCATGCTGCTCGGTTGCCTCTGCGTGGCGATTGTCCAAAACGGCTTGCGCGATATGGGCCGGGCTTTTGCCGCGCTCACCGCCTTGTTCCGCGCCGATCCCGACCGCGATATGCTGCTGGCGCGCGCGACGATGACCAAGGTCGATCATCTCGCCAATTTGCGTGGTCTGTCCTGCACCGACCGGGTGCGCGCTGCCAATCCCTTCCTTGCCCACGCCATCCGCAAACTCGCCGATACCGAAAATGTCGACCGGTTCGAAATCTGGGCGGAGCAGCAACTGGCCGATCGTGCCCTGCGGCATGAAAAAGTGCATAAATTCTGGCTGTCGATTGCTGACGCCGCGCCTGCGCTCGGTATGGCGGGCACGATCATCGGGCTGGTCGGCATGTTTACCGCGATGGACGATCCGGCGCGGATCGGCCCGTCGATGGCGCTGGCGTTGCTCACCACGCTCTATGGCGTCATGATCGCCAATTTTATCGCCGCGCCGATTGCGGGGCGCCTTGCCGATTTGTCGGAGCGGGAACTGGCGTGGCAAAATGAACTGTGCCGCCGGATGCTGACGGTGGCGCGCCGCGAAACCGCGCCGGTGCGCCGCGCGTCGATCCGCGAAGTTGCATGATACGCGCAGTGGCCACTGCCGCGAAGGCACGCTCCGTTCGCCGCAGCCGCTGGGCGATCAGCTTTGCCGACCTGTGCTTGTTATTGCTCGCCTTTTTCGTGCTGTTGCAGGCCAATAGCGGCCGCCAGCGCGAAATTGTCGGCCAGATCGCGCAGCAATTCGGCGCACCTGCCGATCAATCGGAGCAACTGGTTGCCGCTCGTCTGTTCGAGGCCGGTGAAGCGATGTTGACCCCGCAAGGCGCGAAGCGTCTGGCGCTGATCGCCAAGGCCCACGCCCGCTCGCATGATCGCATTGAAATTCACTCGATCGGGCAGGACGGCACGACCGCCCGCTACGATAGTTGGGATCTCGCGGCGGCGCGGCTGGGCGCTGTCGCGCGGACGCTTTCCGAGAATGGCATATCCCGGAACCGCCTGACTATCCGTGGGCTGGATCAGGGGCAGAAAAGCGCCGGGGGTCAGACCTTTACTGTGCTGTATCTCCCCACCAAATAATCCAATTCCCATTTTGGCACGATATTTGCTTTAATATATCTGATGCGATTAAGGAGTACGTGCGTTGGGTATTGGCAAATTCACGAACTGGGGCTTGGGTGTGGGTGCCACGTTGCTGGCGGCTCATCCGGCGCTGGCGCAGCAGAAATTCGAAAATCTCGATCGCCTTGATGGGCTGGTGTCGATGACCGTGGGCGCCAATATCGGCGAACCGGGCGGCGCAATTGCGCCGGTTGATCGCCGCCTGCGCCTTGCGGCCTGCCCGAAAGTTCCCGAGGTCAGCGGCCCGATGTTCGGTGCGGCTATCGTGACATGCGAGCCGCTGGCTTGGCGCATTCGCGTGCCGCTCAAGGTCGGCGGCGAGGCTGCTAATGGTCGGCCCGTCGCTCAGCAGATGTCAGCGGGAAATTACGCTCTACGCCCCACCCAGCGACCCGTCGCTGCGCAAACCCGTGAAGTGGTCGTGAAGCGCGGCGATGCGGTCGAAATGCGTGCAGGAAACGATAGCTTTATCGCATCGCGCGAGATGATCGCCGATGAGGATGGTACGGTTGGCCAAATGATCCGTGTGCGTGCCGACAAAAAAGCCGATCCGGTGATGGCCGTCGTCGCGGCAATGGGAATTGTGCAGGCTCCCGGTTTCTAAACGCCGGATTTAAGGATTCCTGAAAACTGTCGTATATATGAGGCAGTGCACGGAAAGGACGTTTCGATGATCAAGTCAGTAGGTCAGGCAATCAGCACCCCGATTGAGCTGGGCAAGCTGCGTGAAGGCGGCAAGGCCAAGGCTGCTTCGGCCGCCACCGATGCCATCTCGGCTGGTTCGGAAACGCCTGCGACCCCGGCAGCGCGGCTGGCAGCAGAAGGCGCGCCGGTCGATATGGACCGCGTCGCAGCCATTAAATCCGCCATTCAAGCTGGCAATTATCCGGTCGATCCTACCGTGATTGCCGAGAAAATGATCGCGCTCGACCTGCCTGGCGCAGACTAAGCTGCGTGAGCACTGCCGCTCTTGATCGTATGACAGAGGCTTTCGCCGTTCTGCGCGCGGCGCTGGATAGTAATGAACCGGCCGCGATTCTTAAAGCATCCCGTCAGGTAAGCGAGGCGACAGCCGAGGTTCGTATCCACGGCGCATGGCGCAGCGATCCTGTTATCAAGGAAAAGCTGAGCGCATTGATGCCGCTGATCGAGGCGGCGCGTATTCGCGTCAACCTGTCGTCCGACAATGTGCGTCAACGCATCGCGTTGCTCGCCGATTATGGGCAGGACGGCGTACAGGCAACCTATCACCGCTGAAATAGCGCACATCGCCAACCAAAACACGCGCCGCAACCCGGCGCGTTTTGTTTACCTGATTGCCTCATAAGTCGTTAACCATTTTGGCACGAATTTTGCTTTAACATCTTCGCTAGTAACGGGGATGGATAATGTCGGTCTTTACGGACAGGATGATGGCAGGGGTAAATGGGGGGCGTGATCGCGTCACCAGTGCCATTGCTATGGCCAGCCGCCGGACTGGTATGGACTTCGGCTATTTGCTGGGTCAGGCGAAAATCGAAAGCAGCCTCAATCCCACCGCGCGCGCTGGAACATCCTCCGCCACCGGCCTCTATCAATTTGTCGATCAGAGCTGGCTCGCGGTCGTGCATGATCATGGCGCGCAATATGGGCTGGGCTGGGCAGCGGATGCCATTCAACAGGGGAGCAACGGGCGCTATCATGTCGCTGACCCGGAATTGCGCCAGCAAATTCTCGATCTGCGCAACCATCCTGAAACGGCTTCGGTCATGGCCGCTGAACACGCATCCGACAACAAGGATTATCTGGAAAGCCAGCTTGGCCGCCCGGTGGAATCGGTCGACCTGTATATGGCGCATTTCCTCGGTCGGGGCGGCGCGGCTAAATTCCTGCGCGCGAATGACCAGATGCCCGGCGCACCTGCGGCCTCGCTGTTTCCGGCTGCGGCGCGCGCGAACCACAATATTTTTTATGACAGGCAAGGCAACGCGCGCAGCTTCGCGGAAATTCGCGCGAATTTCGCGGGCAAGCTCGATCGTGGCACACAAATGGCGATGAACGGCAAGGCTGCACCGGCGGATGTGCCGACAGCGATGCCCAATGTTCAGCCCGCCGATTATGTTCGCATCGAAACGCAGCGGCTCAGTCAGTCACCTGCCCAAGCAGACCTGATCCGCCCGCAGCCGGAAACGGCGCGTCTCGCCTATCTCATGCTCGCCACCTTCGGAAGGTAATTGCACCAGATGACACGCAGTCAGGTTAACGAGAAACTCTGGGTAACGACCGCCAAGGGAGCGATCCTGCCGATTGCGACACTGATGATGGTCATGTTCATGATCGTGCCGGTGCCGGCGGTCATGTTGGACATCGGTTTCATCGGCAACATCATGATTTCGCTTGCGGTACTGATGGTGGCATTAAACGCGGCTCGCCCGCTCGATTTCTCCAGTTTCCCGACCGTGCTGCTGTTCGCGACCCTGATGCGGCTTGCGCTCAACGTGGCTTCCACCCGCGTCGTGCTGGTCAACGGCCATACCGGCGCGGATGCGGCGGGGCATGTCATCGAAGCGTTCGGACACTTCCTGATCGGCGGCGATTATATTGTCGGCCTGTTCGTGTTCGCGATTCTGATGATTATCAATCTCGTCGTTA
>JBDTLS010000129.1:0-8099 GCA_039934655.1 Sphingobium sp. | reverse complement strand
CGAACAGCTTCTCGGTCACCAGCAATGCCTCGGCACCAATGATGCGGGTGATCGGGGAGGCCAGAAAATTGAGGGCGAGGAACAGCGCGGCGTTAGCGATGATGGCAATCACCGCGATCGTGTAGACCGGCTCGGGGCCACTCCCCCACGCGATGATCACCGACAATACGCCTGGCCCCGCATAGATAGGGAAGCCAAGCGGGGTGACGCCGATGCTGAGCGGCGTGGGTGATGGCCGACCGTCGACACGATCGATCCGTGTGTTCGAGGCTGCGTGCAGCCGCGCCTTTCCTTCGGATCCAACCGGCTCGGCGATTGCTGTCGGCGCGTTGATCATCTGCCACCCGATCACGGCCACGACGGCCATTCCGGCAAGACGCAGAGCGGCAACGCTTACGCCGAAGAACGACAATGCTGCATTCCCCGCGAAGAGGGCCACCAGGCCTGCAAACACATAGGTGGCGGCCGCGATGAGCGCTGTCCGGCGGCGCTCGGGCTCGGACTGACCCTCGGTCGCGGCAACGAACAGGGGCACCGCCGCGATCGGCGCGGTAATCGCGAACAGGGCCATGAACATGGCCAACAAGGCGTTTTGAGCCACCAATCGTCCTGACATCATCTGAAATCCGCGCTTCTCGCGGCAAAGGTGGCCCCATATGCGTCCCTGGACCACCCAGCAGGGCACCGGGAGGATCGGAAATCACTCAGGCGCTGGGTATATTCCGAAGCTATCGCCGGTGCGGCCAAGCGCGGAGGGTATCGATGATCCCGATCGACGCGACCACCGGCTCGTCCGGCTGAGGCGGCGCTCTCCCTTCACGTCGTATCGAGGTGGCCATGGCGTCAAACGTGCCCGTAAATCATCTGCCGATCCAGTTGCGCGCCGACCCGGCGCGCGTGGTGCTTCGTCCTTTCGTACCGGCCGATGAACCGCTGCCGCCCGGCAGCACCGATCTGACGCGGGCACAGTGCCTGGCCGACCGGGTTCTCGCTCTGAGCGAGGCCGAACTGGCCGAAGAACTGACGCGGGTCATCGCCAGCCTGTCCGATCGCCACAGGGGCATCGAAGAGGTCTTACTGCGCCGTTTCCATGACGTGAATGGCATGATGATCGCGGCGCGGACAGTCAGCAGCGAGCAGGCGCACCTCATTGGTGCCTATTTCTGCGAAGAATATTCGTTCGAAGCTGCAGCCTTGTTCAATCCCAGTATCGTAGCACACCCCGATCAGACGGGGATCGCGGCAGGCGCGGTTCGCTTCATCCTGTCGCTACGCGGAGTGGGCGAGGGGCATGTGTCGTCGATCAGCTTTCGCACGGGCATTTTTTCGCCGGAGGGCAAGGTCGTCCTCGACACGGCTAGCCCGCAGGCAATTTCACCCCGCATCGAGATGATTCCGGATGGCGAAGTTGACGACCCCGGTGTGCGGCTGTTCTGCGAAGAGAGCAGCGACCTCTCCGAGATTGTGATCTTTCCGATCACCTACCGCCAGCGGCACGGCATCGAAGACCTGCGGTTGGTCCGCTTTGTCGATGATGATGGCCATCCTACCTATCTGGGAACCTACACCGCGTTCAGTGGCGAGGATATCCGTGAGGAGCTGCTGCGGACGACCGATTTCGCGACATTCGAGCTCAATGCGCTTCGCGGACCGGCTGCGGTCAACAAGGGCATGGCGCTGTTTCCGCGGCGGATCGACGGGCAATATGCGATGCTGGGGCGGCTCGATCATGAGAATATCTGGCTGCTGAAATCGACCGATCTCTATCATTGGGATACGGGGATAAAAATCCTGTCGCCGCGATGGGTCTGGGAGTTTGTCCAGCTTGGCAATTGCGGGTGCCCGATCGAAATCGATGAGGGCTGGCTCGTTCTGATCCATGGGGTCGGTCCGGTGCGCAATTACTGTGTCGGTGCATGCCTGCTCGACAAGGCAGACCCAACCAAGGTGCTCGGGCGGCTAGCCACGCCATTGCTACGCCCAGGGCTCGTCGAACGCGACGGCTATGTGCCCAACGTCATCTATAGCTGCGGCGCATTGCTGAGCGGTCGAACCCTGATCCTGCCTTATGGTATTGCCGACAGTTTCACGACCATCGCCACGATATCCGTCGATGCGCTCTTGGCCGCGATGACGTGATCCAGCGCAGCCTTGTAGGGGTTTTCCGATCCTTGATCGCAGACAGCGATGCAGGGATCGTTGTCCTTACGCCTTGCTGTACGGGCAGGAGGACCGAGCGATGATCAATACGAAGAAATCCAAGCATGTCGTCGTGCTGTGCCATCCTGAGCCCGACAGCTTCAACGCGGCTGTGGCGGCAAAATACTGCGCCGTTGTCGAGGAGAACGGCCAGGAAGCGGTCCTGCGCGACCTCTACCGCATGAAGTTCGACCCTGTGCTGCAGGCTAACGAGCAACCGGGATCATCGGCGTTCCTGCAATCGCCGCATGTCGCGCACGAGCTCGATATCATCGCGGACGCGGCATACCTCGTTCTGGTCTATCCGATCTGGTTCGGAACCCCGCCGGCCATGCTCAAGGGCTATGTCGACCGGGTTTTGGGCTCGGACTTTTCCTTCCGTGCGGTCAAGGCACGGGATGCGAAGTCTCGGCTGGCCGGCGCGCATCTGCTGAGTCTGAGTTCTTCGGGAACCTCGCAGATCTGGCTCGACGAGCAGGGCGAGTGGCAGTCGCTGGTGACGGTATTCGACCATTATCTCGAACGCGCCTTCTCGATGGCGTCGACAGATCATGTCCATTTTTCATCGGTCGTCGACGGCTTGAGCGAGCGCTTCTTTCTTCAGAATATGGAAGAGGTCAGTGAGGCCGCGCGCAAGTCGTGCAGTATCGCGCTCAACGACATCCGAAGCGGGGAGGCTGAGCGGGCTTCTAAAGAGCGCGCGTGGTTGCGCGGCGAAGAAGCTGGTCAATCTTGAGTAGTTTCCGAGCCTGCACCGATGCGTACGGTGGCGGCTATCGTGACGCTTCCCGGCGTGGCCCGATCGGCGACTGCCCAATGATCGAAAGCGCGCGCCATGGACATACGCCTTGTAGAGCGAGAACCGGATCAGCCATCAAACCATGCGGGACCGGCTACAGCGATGGCCCCGCTCAATGCCGACGCATTGCGTCTGACCGATGCCTATTGGCGGGCAGCCAATTATTTGTCGGTGGGACAGCTCTATCTCTACGACAATCCCCTGCTGCGTGAGCCATTGACGCTCGATCATGTGAAGCCGCTGATCGTGGGCCATTGGGGCACGACCCCGGGCCAGAATTTCATCTATGTCCACCTGAACCGCGTGATCAAAGCGCACGACTTGAACATGATCTACATCGCTGGCCCAGGCCATGGCGGTCCCGCGCTGGTCGGAAATACCTATCTCGAGGGCAGCTACAGCGAGATCTATCCCAACGTCAGCCAAGACGAGGCGGGCCTCAAGAAGCTCTTCACCCAATTCTCCTTTCCTGGCGGCATATCGAGCCACGTCGCGCCAACCACGCCGGGATCGATCCATGAGGGCGGAGAGCTCGGCTATTCGCTTAGCCACGCCTTCGGCGCGGCCTTCGACAACCCAGACCTGATCGTCGCCTGCGTGGTGGGGGACGGCGAGGCCGAAACCGGGCCGCTCGCGACCGCATGGCAGTCGAACAAATTTCTAAGCCCAGTCACCGACGGCGCCGTGCTGCCCATCCTGCATCTCAACGGCTATAAGATCAGCAACCCGACGATCCTCGCGCGCATCGACGGCGATGACCTCGCTTATTTCCTGGAAGGGTGCGGTTGGTCACCGCGTTTCGTGGAAGGGTCTGACCCTGAAACCATGCATCAGCGCATGGCCTTGGTGATGGACACGGCGATTGCCGACATTCGCCAGCTTCAGGAAGATGCCCGCTCGGGCAAATCGAGCCAGCGCCCCCGGTGGCCGGTGATCGTCCTGCGCTCGCCCAAGGGCTGGACCGGGCCCAAGGAGGTGGATGGTCTCGCTATCGAGGGTACGTTCCGGTCGCATCAGGTACCGCTTCTGGTCGATGCGAAGCATGCCGGGCATGTGGCGGCGCTCGAAAGCTGGATGAAAAGCTACAAACCCGAAGAACTGTTCGACAACAAAGGACGGCTCCTTCCCGAGCTCGAGGCGCTGGCACCGGCCGGCGACCGGCGAATGGGGGCGAACCCTCATGCCAATGGCGGCATGCTGCTGCACGATCTGCGTCTTCCCAACTACCTGACTTATGCTGTCGCTGTACCGGCTCCGGGTTCGGTCGCCGCGTCTGACATGGGGACGCTCGGGCCGTACCTACGTGATGTCGTGACGCTCAACCAGAAGGCTGGCAATTTCCGGATTTTCGGCCCCGATGAGACGCTGTCCAACATGCTGGGCGCGGTGTTCGAGGCGACCGATCGCCAATGGGAAGCTGGCATCGAAGCCAATGACGAATTCCTCGCACCGACCGGTCGCGTGCTCGACTCGATGCTCAGCGAGCATCAAAGCCAAGGCTGGCTGGAGGGCTATCTCCTGACCGGCCGGCACGGGGTGTTCAACAGCTATGAGGCGTTTATCCGGATCATCGATTCGATGTTCAGCCAGCATGCCAAATGGCTCAAGGTCACCTCCGAGCTGCCCTGGCGCCGCGACATCGCGTCGCTAAACTATCTGCTGTCCTCGCACGTCTGGCAGCAGGACCATAATGGCTTCACCCATCAGGATCCGGGGTTCCTCGATCATGTGATCAACAAGAAGGCCGACATCGTGCGTGCCTATCTGCCACCCGATGCCAATTGTCTGCTGTCGGTCATGGATCACTGCTTGCGCAGCCGCCAATACGTCAACGTCGTGATCGCCGGCAAGCACGCCATGCCGCAATGGCTGACGATCGACGCCGCAGCTTCGCATTGCGCCCAGGGCATCGGCATCTGGCAATGGGCGAGTAACGATCAGGACGGCGAGCCGGACGTTGTCATGGCCTGCTGTGGCGATACTCCGACGCTCGAGGCGCTGGCAGCGGTTTCCATTCTGCGCGCGGCACTGCCCGACGTACGCGTTCGGGTCGTCAATGTAGTCGACCTGATGAAGCTCCAGCCCTGCGCCGAGCATCCCCACGGTCTGAGCGACGCGGACTATGACTCGCTATTCACGCGTGACCGGCCAGTGATCTTCGCCTTCCACGGCTATCCGGGGCTGGTCCACCGGCTGACCTACCATCGGACGAATCGCAACATGCACGTCCGCGGCTATCAAGAAGAGGGCACGATCACGACGGCGTTCGATATCCGGGTGCAGAACGGTCTCGATCGCTTCCACCTCGTCATCGACATGATCGACCAGCTACCGCAGACCGGCAGCCAGGGCGCGTATCTCAAGCAGGCGATGCGTGACAGGCTTGTCGCGCATAAACACTATATCGATCGCCACGGGCAGGACCTACCCGAGATCCGCGACTGGATGTGGGGCGCGTCGGCGTGAACGCGGGGCCTCTGGCCGACATTGCCGCGCAACTCATGGCCGGCGACAAGGGTTTGCTCGCAATCGACGAAAGCAATGGCACCTGCAATCGGCGGTTCGCAGCGCTCGGTATCGTGCAAAGCGAGGAAAACCGGCGGCGCTGGCGCGAGCTCATCGTCACCACGCCAGACCTTGGTCAATCGATCAGCGGCGTCATCCTCTATGATGAGACCATCCACCAGGCGACGGCCGATGGCCGGCCGTTCATCGATCTGCTTGCTGAGGCCGGTATCCTCATCGGCATCAAGGTCGATACCGGCGCAAAGCCGCTTGCTGGCTTTCCGGGGGAAACCATCACCGAAGGATTGGACGGCCTGCGGGAACGGCTGCACGGCTATGCCGCGAACGGCGCGCGCTTTGCCAAATGGCGGGCGGTATTCAACGCCGATGATGGGACGCCCAGTCCCGCCTGCATTCAGGCCAACGCCCAGGCGCTGGGCCGCTATGCCGCGTTGTGCCAGGAAGCGGGGCTTGTGCCGGTCGTCGAGCCAGAGCTGCTCATGGTCGGCGACCATGATATCGAATATTGCGCCAAGCTGAGCCAGACGATCCTGGAGACGGTATTCAGTCAGCTTTCTGCGCAAAGGGTTATGCTGGAAGGCATGATCCTGAAGCCGAACATGGTTCTGGCCGGATCGGATTGCGTCGACCAGGCGACGCTCGAGCGGATCGTGGATGCAACCGTCGCATGCTTCCTGCGCGCTGTCCCGGCGGCGGTGCCGGGGATCGCCTTCCTTTCCGGAGGGCAATCGCCGGAACTCGCCTCGGAGCGACTCAATGCCATGAATGCGCGATCGCGGCACAAACTGCCTTGGCCGCTCGCCTTTTCCTACGCTCGCGCGATCCAGCAGCCCGCACTTGCTCTTTGGGCAGGTGAAGACGGCAATTTAGGGCTCGCCCAGCAAGCGCTCGTTTACCGCGCAGGCTGCAATCGCGCCGCGCGGCGCGGCGAATATGTCGCTTCGACCGACTTGCCCTCCTGATGGAAGATGGTGTCAAGCCCGGGCTTCCAACACTTTACCTGATCCGGCACGGTGAGACCGCATGGTCCTTGTCCGGCCAGCATACCGGTCACACCGATATCCCGTTGACCGCGCAGGGCGAGGTGATGGCCCGGGAGCTCGCACCCTTGCTCGATCCGGTGCCGTTTATCCAGATTTGGACGAGCCCTCGCCAACGGGCGCGGCGAACGTGCGAACTGGCGGCACCTGGACGGACAGCGACCATCGAACCCGATCTCGCCGAGTGGGATTATGGCGACTATGAAGGCTTGCACACCGCCGATATTCGCAAGACCAGCCCAAGATGGAGCGTGTTTCGGGACGGCTGTCCCGGTGGCGAGACGCTCGACAACGTGGTGTCGCGCGCCGATCGGCTGCTGGTTCGGCTGCGCAGGGCACAGGGGAACATCGCGCTGTTTTCGCATGGCCAGTTCGGCTGCGTCTTGGCGGCGCGTTGGGCACATCTGGCGGGTAGGGAAGGGGAGCATTTTGCGCTCGACCCGGCATCGCTCAGCATCCTCGGGCCCAAGCCGGGGCACCCGGAGGTGCCGGTAATAACGCGTTGGAACATCGTGCCGCTCGCACGGCTCGATTATCGCAATCCAGATTGAAGAGCCGAAAGGCTTGAAATGCCACAGTTGGTTTGTCGAAGTCGCTCGCCTTCAGACAAGCACTGCAGAGATCGGTCGGCGGGCCGAGAAAGGCAGTGCAGTCCCGCGTCCGAAGCGCATCACAATATCGGGTCGCTGACCCTTGGCACCCACCAATGATGCCAGCTCTGGCCGCAATCGGGCCACCTCGACCGGCTGATTGATGAACGCGCACTTGAGGCCGAGTAGCGTCGCCTGGAGTGCAAAGCGCTGGCACGCGCGCCCTACCCGGACCCAGTGCTCCGGGTCAGCACTGCCGCCCACGAAAATCGCAACGCCGGACGAAGAATCAAGTTGGGTAGCATAGCGCTTGTTCTCGCTCTCGGCCGTGAAGAACTGATCGAAAAATGTTGGTGCCGCCCATGACGGAAGCGCCGGGCTCCCACTCCCCGCGCTGAACAGTCCATCGCGGGTCCGCATTGCCTCCCGCGGATTGAACCGAAGCCAATGGAGAAGCTCGCGCCGAAAGGTTGGGTCGTTCATTTGTGTCATATTGCCGGCGAGGACCAGATCGCGAACGCGGTCGATATCGTTGCGGTCGGTTAACAGGACGGTGGTGACGCCGGCCATGTCGGCGGCCGCGGCCAGCGTACGCAGGTCTCGGGTCGAAATCGGCGTCCCGTCATAGGCGCTGCGTGTCGATTGGCGATGCGGTATGGCTCGGAACAGCGCGCTCTCGGCCCGACTGCGCGGTCGAAGGGGAAACGCGATCAATCCGTCGTGCTGCCCGGTCCACTCCATGTCGGTGGCAAAGCCCGCCGCCGCAGCCGCGAGCGTTAGGTTTTCCGCCGCACAACCGAGACTTACGAAAATGTGATGGTCGTCAGAATCTACCACCGGGGTGCGACGTGCAAAATCAGGCGATAGTTCTATTCGATTGGACGCAACGTGAAACCGCCATGGCTGGGTGTTGTGGCCGTTCGGTGCGAGCGTTGCGAAGCGCAC
>JBDTLS010000128.1:0-8107 GCA_039934655.1 Sphingobium sp. | reverse complement strand
CGGCCTTCGCAACTGGGCTCACAGGTTCTGATCAACGAGTCTTGGTATTAGACGTAAACACTACCACTACCCGCGCAACTCCAACCCCGTCATCCTGCCGGATACAGGGCGAAACGCGCCGACCGACTATCTTGTTGCTAATGCCAACCCGGCGGGTTTACCCGTGCGGGCGATGGGGTGTGGGCGTTATCCGCGCATCAAGCCGGAGCAAATTCCCCGGTCGCCTCGTCCAGCACATGCAGGATGCCGTCCGCAATCGCGAAATACGCCCCGATCAGCTTGATCTCGCCCGCCCGCTCCTTGTCGCGGATGCACGGGAAGGTGCGCAGGTTTTCCAGTGAAACCTTGACCCCTTCCTTTTCCATTGCGCGTAATGCTTCGCGGCCGCGGTCGTTGCCATATTGCGCGACCACCCGCTCGCGTGCTTCATCGAGCAGGTCGATCCAGTGGGCGATGAAGCCCCCTTCGCCGGGCGGCGCGTCTTTCAACTCCTGCGTCAGCGCGGCGTGGGCGCCGCCGCAGCGGCCATGCCCCATCACGAGGATCTCGCTTACCCCAATGACCTGCACCGCGAACTCCAGAGCCGCGGAAACGCCGTGACGACCGGGCGTGGTTTCGAACGGGGGAACCAGCGCCGCAACATTGCGCACCACGAATATTTCGCCGGGGTTGCTGTCGAATATCTGGGTGGGGTCGACGCGGCTGTCGGAGCAGGCGATGACCATGACTTTGGGGCTTTGCCCATCGCGCAGTTCGTCCCACCGTTCGCGTTGCTGGGTCCAGCCGGTGTTGCGGAAGCGGTAGTAACCTTGGAGCATATCGGAAAAATTAGCCATATTGGGTCAATGCCGAACTATTTCAGGGCTGGCAAGTGCGGTGCGACATCGCTATCTGCAAGGGATGACCGACACACTCAGTTCCTCCGTACTTAGTCCACCGCGCCAGCGCAAACCCGACTGGATTCGCGTCAAGGCACCGACCAGCGCGGGCTATGCCGAAACCAAACGGCTGATGCGCGAGAAGGGACTGGCGACCGTATGCGAGGAGGCTGCGTGCCCCAATATCGGCGAATGCTGGACCAAGAAGCACGCAACCGTGATGATCCTGGGCGATACCTGCACACGTGCCTGCGCGTTCTGCAACGTCAAGACCGGGATGCCGCGCAAGGTTGATGTGAACGAACCGCAAAACCTCGCCGATGCCGCTGCTGAAATGGGGCTGGAGCATATCGTCATCACCTCCGTTGACCGGGATGACCTGCCCGATGGCGGCGCGTCGCAATTCGTGAAGGTGATAGCGGCCCTGCGCCGCACGACGCCGCACACCACGATCGAAATCCTCACCCCCGATTTCCGCAACAAGGCGAGGTCGGCGGTGGAAAGCATCGTGATCGCCAAACCGGATGTGTATAATCACAACCTTGAAACCGTACCGCGTCTGTACCCCACAATCCGCCCCGGCGCGCGCTATTATGCGTCGCTGCGCCTGCTGGAAAGCGTCAAGTTGCATGATCCGTCGATCTTCACCAAGTCGGGCGTGATGCTCGGCCTGGGCGAGGAGCGGCTGGAAATTCATCAGGTGATGGACGACATGCGCTGCGCCGACATCGACTTCCTGACGATGGGCCAGTATCTGCAACCCACGCCCAAACATACCAAAGTGATGGAATTCGTAACGCCGCAGATGTTCAACGCCTACGCCGCCATTGCGCGGGCCAAGGGCTTTTTGCAGGTCGCAAGTTCGCCGCTCACCAGGTCCAGCTATCACGCGGGCGAAGACTTCGCCCAGATGCGCGCGGCGCGTGCAGCCAAGCTGGCGCAGGCCAAAGGCTGACCCCCATGCCCCGGCATCATGAAACGCGGCATTTGCCGTATAGCCCGGAACAGATGTTCGATCTGGTCGCCGATGTACAGAGCTACCCACAGTTCCTGCCGTGGGTCAGCGCCATTCGCGTGCGCTCCAGCACGCCGACCGAAATGATCGCGGATATGATCGTTGGGTTCAAGGGGCTGCGAGAGACTTTCACGTCAAAGGTGGTCAAGCAGCGCCCGCTCGCCGTGAATGTCGATTATCTTGACGGGCCGCTCACGCATCTGAGCAACGACTGGCATTTCCGCAGCGATGGGGAAGGGGGCGTACTGATCGACTTCACGGTCGATTTCGCGTTCAAAAACCGGTTGTTCGAGGCGCTGGCCGGACAGATGTTCGATGTGGCCCTGCGCAAGATGATCGGCGCGTTTGAAGCGCGTGCCGCCGTGCTTTATGCGTTGTCCTCATCCGGCAGCAACAGTTCGAGCGCGCATAACGCGGCCTGAAGCCGGACATCCGACCTGCCGTTATTCTCGAAAAACCGGGCGTCGGCGACGATCTTGTCGGGAACGCCGCGCCGTTCCGCCCGCGCAAAGACGACGGTGCCAACCGGCTTGTTCTCGGACCCGCCGCCGGGGCCAGCCACTCCGGTAATGGCGACGGCGATGTCGGCGTGCGAAATGTTGAGCGCGCCCTGCGCCATCGCCCACGCCGTCGCGATGGAAACGGCGCCAAAGGTTTCAAGCACATCGAGCGACACCTTGAGCAGCGTCATTTTCATTTCGTTCGAATAGGTAACGAACCCGGCCTCAAACACATCCGACGACCCCGGAATTTCCGTAATCGCCGCGGACACCAGCCCGCCGGTGCAGCTTTCGGCAAGCGAGAAAGTACGCCCCTGCCTGCGGTTTGCATCGACCACCCGTTGCGCAAGCGCGACAAGTTCCGGCGCAAGCATCGAATCTGGCATCATATTGTCCTTACAGGTCCGGCAACTGGACGGTGGCAATCGCGTGCGCCGCGATGCCTTCGTGCCGTCCCGTCATGCCCAATCCTTCGGTTGTGGTGGCCTTGACGCTAACCCTTTCGATCTCGATCCGCAACAGACTCGCGATGGATTGGCGCATGGCGTCCCGATGTGGAGCAACCTTGGGCGCTTCGCAGATGATAGTTACGTCGACATTGCCGATGCGCCCACCGCGCGCCGCCACCCGGTCGCGCGCGAAGCTGAGGAAGCGATCGGAGGAAGCGCCCGCCCATTGCGGATCGGACGGCGGAAAATGGCTGCCAATGTCGCCGTCGCCGAGCGCACCGAGGATCGCATCGACGAGGGCGTGCAGAGCTACGTCGGCGTCGCTATGCCCCGACAAACCAGAGTCATGCGGAATTTTGATCCCACACAAGCACAGGTCTTTGTCTTTAACGAGCCGGTGAACGTCATAGCCCATGCCGACGCGGGGAGTCAGGGAGGTGCGGGCGAAGGTGCGTTCGGCGCGCGCGAAGTCTTCCGCGTGGGTGATCTTGTCCAACCGTCTGTCTCCCGCCACCAATGCGACCTCAAAACCTGCTGCGCGGAACATACCGGCATCGTCGGTCGCTGTCTGATCCATCGGCCATGCCCCGTGCGCAGCGAGCAACGGGTGAAACATAAACGCTTGTGGCGTTTGCACATGATATAATCCATCGCGTTCCACTCGCTCGCCGAGCACATCTGATGATCCACGAGCCAAGGTATCGACGACCGCCAGCGTGGGAATTGCGCCTTCGTGCTCGTTAAGACCAGCAAGCAGGCGATCAATGACTGCACCTGGAAGATTAGGCCGCGCGGCATCGTGAACTAGAACGCGGTCAACGCCTCCTACATGGGCGAGATATTCCAGTCCGTTGCGCACCGAGAGTTGGCGCGTGGCGCCACCCTCCACCAGCACTAAATCATCCGCCGAATGCGGCAAAGCAGCGACAGCCTGTTCGCGCTGTCCTGCGCCGATCACCACCACAACCATGTCGATGGAAGCGTGAGCCGTCAGCGTATCGAAGCTATGCGCAAGGACGGATTTGCCGCCCAACATCTGATATTGCTTCGGAATACCACCACCCACGCGGCTGCCGTTCCCGGCGGCAACGATGATCGCGGCTGTTTTCCCGATGGCCCTGTTCATGATGCGCCCTTATCGAACCGTATCGGCTTCCGCCAGCAATTTGGCAGGACGCTTGCCCTGATGCGCCTTTGCGGCTATGCACTGCCTGTTTTTTAGGCAGGTACTCGATGCGCGCACTCGCTCCCATTCGGATTGGTCCGGTTACAATTAACAGCCCGGTCATCCTCGCGCCGATGACCGGCGTGACCGATATGCCGTTCCGTACCCTGGTACGCCGCTATGGCTCCGGCCTCAATGTGACGGAGATGATCGCGTCCCCCGCGATGATCCGCCAGACGCGCCAGTCGCTGCAAAAGGCCGCATGGCACGCCGTGGAAGAGCCCGTCTCGATGCAGCTTGCCGGATGTTCGCCAACCGAGATGGCGGAAGCCGCCAAGCTCAATGCCGACAAAGGCGCGGCGATCATTGATATCAACATGGGGTGCCCGGTCAAAAAGGTCGTGAACGGCGATGCGGGCAGCGCGTTGATGCGTGACCTGCCGCTCGCCGCCAGCCTGATCGACGCCACAGTCAAGGCGGTCGATGTTCCGGTCACGGTCAAAATGCGGATGGGCTGGGACCATAATAGCCTCAATGCGCCAGAGCTGGCGCGCATCGCCGAGGATCTCGGTGCGAAGATGATCACGGTGCATGGCCGCACCCGCTGCCAGATGTATAAGGGGAGCGCAGACTGGAGCTTTGTGCGCGGGGTCAAGGATGCGGTGAACATTCCGGTCATCGTCAATGGCGACATCTGTTCGCTCGATGATGTCGATTGCGCGCTGGCCCAGAGCGGCGCGGACGGCTTGATGATCGGGCGCGGCGCTTATGGTCGGCCCTGGCTGCTGGGGCAGGTCATGCACTGGCTGGCCACCGGTCAGCGGCGGGGTGATCCCTCCCTTGATGAGCAATATGCGCTGATTATCGATCATTACCACGCCATGCTGGCGCATTATGGCGAAATGACCGGGGTCAATATGGCCCGCAAGCATTTGGGCTGGTACACCAAGGGCCTCATCGGTTCGGCGGAGTTCCGCAATGCCGTCAACCAGATACCCGACAGCGCCACCGTGCTGGACATGCTCGCCCGCTTTTATGCTCCGATGCTGAGCAAAGCGGCCGCGTGAACCGCCCGCGAATCAAGCCGGATATCGCCGCGCTTGTCGCGAAAGGCCCCGATGCCGCTGAACTGGTCGCCGCAATGCCGGTGGCGCTTCTGGTCATCGACCCCGACAACCGGATCGCCGACGCCAACGTGCGGGCCGAAGCGCTGCTCAACATGGCGCGCTCGACCATTGTCGGCAGCGATATCGCCAGTGTCATTCGCCTGACGGATGCCCCGCTGCGGATCGATGTCTGGCAATCCAACCAGCCGCTCGCCGCTTATGATGTTGAAATTCACGCGGGCCGCTCGCCTCAGCAGCAGGCGGATATCATGATCGCGCCCATCGCGGATCATGACGGGTGGCGCGCCGTGGCGATCCACGGGGAGAGTCAGGCACAAAAGATCGGAGGCAGGCGGCATTCGCGCGGCACCCGTTCGGCGATGGGGGCGGCAGCCATCCTTGCGCATGAAATCAAAAATCCGCTGTCGGGTATTCGCGGCGCGGCGCAACTGCTCGAAACCGCTGGCGAAGATGGCAACAGCGCGCTGACCCACCTGATCTGCAACGAAGTCGACCGCATCGCCGCGCTTATCGACCGTATGCAGGATTTCACGACCGAGCGCGTTCTCGAATGCCGCGCGGAAAATATCTATCCGCTGCTCGACCGGGCGGCGCAACTGGCCTCGGCCGGATTTGCGCAACATGTAGAGATCATCCGCCGCTATGATCCGTCGCTGCCATTCGTCCTCTGCAACGGCGATGCTCTCGTGCAGGTCATGATTAATTTGCTCAAGAACGCCGCAGAAGCATTGGCGGGCCAGCGGAAAAAAACGATCCGCATCGAAACCGCATTTCGCCACGGCGTGTCCGTCATGCTGGGTGAGGGCAAGGGGAGTTCGGTGTTGCCGATCGAGATTCTGGTCGTGGATAATGGGCCGGGCGTTGCCGAAAACATCCTCGACGACCTGTTCAACCCGTTCATCTCCAGCAAGCGGGACGGGCAGGGGCTGGGGCTGGCGCTGGTCGATAAACTGGTGCGCGACATGCACGGCTTTGTGCAATATTCGCGGGACGAAGCGGCACAGGAAAGCATGTTTCGTATTCTGCTGCCAATGGGAACGACATAATGCGTATCGCACCGGGACGGGTATTGGTGGTCGATGATGATCTGGCGATTTGCCTGGTGGTGGGCGAGGCGCTGCGGCGGTCCGGCCATATCGTCAAAACCGCCTCCTCCATCGCCGAACGGGGGAGCTTGCTTGGCAGCTTTTCGCCCGAGGTTCTGGTAACGGACGTGAAGTTGCCGGACGGCGATGGGCTGGACGACATTACCGCGATCGTGGCGCGCGATCCGCAAATCCGCATCATCATTCTGTCGGCGCAGAACACCCTCAACACCGCCGTTCGTGCGACGGAAAAAGGAGCGTTTGAGTATCTGCCGAAACCGTTCGACCTGAATGAGCTTACCCGCGCGGTCAACGATGCGCTGGTTTCGCGGCGTCAGGTCGCCGAGGGTGCGCAGGTGTACGACGATGCGCCGGTCGTTACCGAAGATATGCCGCTGGTGGGTCGGTCGAGCGCGATGCAGGATGTTTATCGCACGATAGCGCGCGTCCTCTCCAATGATCTGACGATCCTGGTATTGGGGGAATCGGGCACCGGCAAGGAACTGGTCGCGCAGGCCATTCATCGGCTTGGCCACCGGCGTGACAACCCGTTTGTCGCCATCAATATGGCTGCTATCCCGCGGGAGCTGATCGAGTCCGAGCTGTTCGGCTATGAAAAGGGTGCGTTCACGGGGGCCGTAAACCGAACCGCGGGCAAATTTGAGCAGGCCAATGGCGGCACGTTATTCCTGGATGAAATCGGCGATATGCCGATGGAGGCGCAAACCCGGCTGCTGCGCGTTTTGCAAACGGGGGATGTGACCACCGTGGGCGGATCGCGCCCCGTGCACGTCAACGTGCGTATCATCGCGGCGACGAACAAGGATCTGGGCGTGCTGATTGCCGAGAACAGGTTCCGCGAGGATCTGTTCTATCGTCTGAATGTCGTGCCGGTCAATCTGCCCGCCTTGCGGGAGCGCCGGGACGATGTGCCGGTTTTGGCGCGGCATTTCCTCGAACTGGCGGCAAAAGAAGGCTTGCCTCGCAAGACGCTCGATGGCGATGCCGCGCAGCTTCTGACCCGGTATAACTGGCCGGGTAATGTGCGCGAATTGCAAAATGTCATGCAGCGCATGGCCGTATTAAGCCGCGAGAACATAATCTCGCCTGACATCATTCGCCAGAATTTGGGCGCCGTGCTGCCGTTAGGGGAGGGGGAAGAGCCCAGCCCGAACGACATTGACGCAGCGGTCAAGGATTGGGCGCGTCGGCGTCTTGCGGTCGGCGGCGCGCAATCGGACGGGACATTGCACGATGAATTGCTCGCCATTGTCGAGCCGGTGCTGCTGCGCGAAACCTTGCTGGCGGTCGATGGTAACCAGATACGTGCCGCAAGCCTGCTGGGCATAAACCGCAATACGCTGCGGAAAAAACTCAATGATTACGCGCTTGATCCTGCGCAGCTGCGCCAACTGGAAATGGCGGGTCATATTGCGTTCCGGGCATCCTGACCACTTGACTCCGTGCTATTTCCCCAACGCATGGCAGTGATGCAACTGATGTGTTTTCTCTGGCACGCACTTGTTGTATCATTGCAACGATGAGTGATGCCGCCCAACGATTTTCATTCCGTTTCAGCCGAAAAATGCGGGCGTTTGGCGTTGTGGCGCATAGCAAACGCTTCTTCGTGGTGGCGGAAATCGGTACGCTGCTGTTGCTGCTAAGTGTTGCGGCCGCGACCTATTTTCTCGTTTCGGCACAGAACCAGTCTTATTCGCTCCTGACCCCGCCAATCGTTGCGTTGTTGCTCGTGGCCAATCTGGTGTCCCTGACGGGTAATCAGGTCACGATGTTCGCATTGCCATGGTTCGTGCTGGAGACCACGGACAGCGCCGCCCAAACAGCCCTCGTTGCCGCAACGCAAATGGCGGCATTTCTGCTTGCCGCG
>JBDTLS010000127.1:0-8155 GCA_039934655.1 Sphingobium sp. | reverse complement strand
GGTGCCGTTGATGCGGCATTGGCAAACCCGGCCTATGGCGCAGAGATCAAGAGCAACCTCGAACTGGCGCGGGTGTTACAGGCCAGCGGCACGCCGACATTTGTGGTGGGCAATAAGGTTCTGAACGGCGCAGTGGGATATGATGCGCTGCGTGAGGCTGTTGCCAAAGCGCGCGAACGTTAAGTCCGTACTATCCGTTCGGTTCGAGTAGCTTTCGAGCTTGACGCTAACCGATCGGACGACGGGCGCGCAGCGCCTGCGCGAGCGTGCCTTCGTCGAGATAGTCGAGCTCGCCACCGACCGGCAGGCCGTGGGCGAGCTGGGTCAGACGGATTGGAAAATTCTCCAGCCGTTCGGAGATATAATGTGCGGTGGTCTGCCCCTCCAGCGTCGCGTTCATCGCCAGCACCACTTCATCAATGCCGCCCGCCTCCACGCGGGCGATGAGCGAAGCGATAGCCAAATCCTCCGGCCGCACGCCATCCAGTGCCGACAGCCGCCCGCCCAGCACATGAAAGCGCCCCGGAAACAGGCGTGATTTATCGAGCGCCCACAGGTCCGGCACATCTTCCACCACGCACAGGGCGCGGTCGTCGCGACGCGGGTCGGTGCAGATGCCGCACGGATTGACTGTATCGATATTGCCGCAGCGATCGCAGGTGGCGAGCCGAGCATTAACGCCTTCCAGTGCGCGCAGCAGCGGTTCTATCGCTGTTTCGCGCCGTTTGAGCAGGTGCAACACGGCGCGCCGTGCCGAGCGCGGTCCCAATCCGGGCAGGCGGGACAGCGCCTGCGTTAGTGCATCGATTTCGGGTGAAGCCATAGCTGTAAATAAACGCTTGCGCTCGGGCAACACAAGCGTTTGAAGAATCTTTGTTTCCGTGCGGTGAATTGCCGTGCCCCCCGACCTCAAGCAAAAAGTGCGATCATGCGGATCATCTATATGGGCACCCCCGATTTCGCGGTTCCGGCGCTCGAACGGCTGGTGGCGGACGGGCATGACATTGTCGCGGTTTACAGCCAGCCTCCGCGTCCGGCGGGGCGCGGCAAGGCGCTACGTCCCTCTGCAGTGCATATGCGGGCGGAGGCGCTGGGGATTGAGCTACGCACGCCCTTGTCCCTGAAAGACGCTGCGGTGCAGGCGGAGTTTACCGCTCTGGATGCAGATGTCGCGGTGGTCGCCGCTTATGGCTTGATTCTGCCGCGCGCCGTGCTGGATGTACCCCGGCATGGTTGCCTGAATATCCACGCATCGTTGCTGCCGCGCTGGCGTGGAGCCGCGCCGGTGCAGCGCGCTATCCTCGCCGGGGATGTAGAAACCGGCGTCACGATCATGGGCATGGAAGCGGGGCTGGATACTGGGCCGACTCGACATATATCGCCCACGCCAATTGGTGACTATGATACGACAGGTATCCTCACGAACCGGCTCGCGCACCTTGGCGCAGAGGCCATTGTTCGGGTGCTGCGTGATCTGGATGCATACCTCCCTGAGCCGCAACCCGATGATGGCGTGACCTACGCCGCGAAGATCGACAAGGCCGAAGCGCGCATCGACTTCACGGAGGGCGCTCTCGCTGTCCAGCGGCAAATCCGCGCCTTCAACCCTGCGCCAGGGGCGTGGTTCGAAGTTAATGGTGAACGCATTCGGGTGCTGGAGGCAGCCATCCTGACGGCCGCCCCCGATGATTGGCGCATCGACTTCCCTACAGAACCGGGGACGGTGCTCGGGGATCAGCTTGCCATAAGTTGTGGCAGTGGTGCGGTCCGACCCCTTTGGGTGCAACGTGCCGGACGCGGGGCTATGGACACGCTGGAACTCCTGCGCGGCTTCCCGATCCCGCCCGGCACGCATTTGTTGTGACCCGTTTTGCGTTCACAATCGAATTTGATGGCCGCCCGTTTGTGGGGTGGCAGCGGCAGGCGCAGGACGCGTCCGTGCAGCAGGCGATAGAGGATGCCATCTTCGGCATAACGGGGGAGAAGGTGACGTTACATGCGGCGGGCCGCACCGATGCCGGTGTCCACGCCATTGCGATGCGTGCTCACGCCGACATCGCGAAAAAGATCACACCGTTTCGCTTATCCGAGGCGATCAACGCGACGGTACGCCCGCTGCCGATCTCGCTGCTGGCCTGTGCGGTGGTAGCGGATGACTGGCATGCGCGCTTTTCGTGTCTGGGCCGCGCCTATGTCTATCATATTATCAACCGCCGTGCGCCGCTGACGTTCGACAAGGGGCTGGCGTGGCAAATTCGGGAACCCCTGGACGAAGAAGCGATGCAGGCGGGCGCGGCGCATCTGATCGGCTTGCATGATTTTACGACGTTCCGGTCCGCGCATTGCCAGTCGGCCAGTCCGGTCAAGTCGCTCGATCGACTGGAAGTGGTGCGGACTGGCGACCGGATCGCCATTCATGCGGGGGCGCGCAGTTTCCTGCACCATCAGGTTCGCTCGATGGTGGGGTGCCTTGCGCTGGTCGGCATGGGGCGCTGGCAGGTCGATGATATGAAACAGGCGCTCGAAGCGACAGACCGGACCGCGCTGGGGCTGAACGCGCCGCCCGACGGGCTGTATTTCGTGGGGGCGAAATATGGGGAGGACGCAACGCAAAGCGCGCTGTCGTGTTAACCATATTGCTGTGTGCCATAGCATGGATGGTTAAGCTCCCGACCCGTTTCGGGACAGGGAACGCCGCGCAATACGTGGCATTTTCAACCTTCGGGTGATATGGTGCCCCGCAATATTGAAACGATCCCGTTTCGATTTCGGTTAAGCCAAACAGGGAGTGTTAACCATGCGCCGCCTTTTAATTTCCGGTTTTGCGATTGGTTTGGCCGGGTTTCTGTCGCCCGCTGCGATGGCGGGCGACTCGGCGGCCCCTTCCGCAAACAGAGTGATGACGCGACCAATGTCTGCTCCGATGTCCGCACGGGGGCATGTGTCTGATGATGGCTTTCATCACTGGGGCTCGGCGGGTCGTTGGCAGGGAAGCAATCGCCCGACCGGCGGCTGGACAAGCTATCGCCGCGCTCCCGTGGGCTACATCTTGCCGCGCTATTGGATTCAGCCGACTTTCTACATCGCCAATTACAGCAACTATGGCCTGCCTGTCCCGCAATCCGGCTATGGCTGGTCACGCTATTATGACGATGCGGTGCTGACCGATCGCTATGGCCGGGTGTACGACAGCCGCAGCGATGTGCGCTGGGATAGCGATGATCGTGCCGAAGGGCGGCAACTGCCGTATGAATTCGATGGCTATGGCGATACCGGCGTGACCTATAACGGCGGCTTTGGTAACGGCAGCGTGGGCGGTCGCTGGGTCGGCACATGGTATGGCGATGATGGCAGGGTCTATTCGGGGGAATATCGCGGCAGCTATCAGGGCGATACCGCCACTGCACGCCAGCCGGAAGGCTATTACCGCTCTGACCGGGGCGCGGGTTATGACGCGTCGAGGCATCATGGGCATATGCATTGGTCGGACGAGTCAATGACCCCCTATCGCTATGGCGAAGGCTACAGCAGTGCCTATGGCTATTATGGGTATGGCGCGCCGGTCATCATTACGACGACGGTGGTCAGCCAGCCGGTGGTTACGACCACTATAGAGGAAGAAACGATCTATACACCCGCGCCGGTACGCCGCGCGCATAAGGTGCGTGCCCGTCCACGCCGCGCAATCTGCTCCTGCGGTAGTTAACGACGCAGTGCGCGGCCGCTATTTCGTGATCGACAGCTTTGAAGATTTATTGCGGCAGACGCTCGATACCGACTTTGCGCCGCTTTATGCCGAATTTTCGGGCACTTCCGCGATTGAGCCTGACGATATTTTACCCACCGACGAGGTTTGTCAACACGGCACACAGGCCTATGCGCGCGCCTCGCAAAGCTGATCCTTTACCGCTTGGCTTTGCTGAACGGCATGTCGCCCTCCCGGCGATGCAGCACAAGTCCGCTCTCCGTCGCCTCGACGGTCGCGCCGTCAAAATCAACCGTACCCAGGTCATTCGGGGTCAGGATGAAGGTCAGCTTGTTGCCCTTCGCCGCATCAATCGCATAGCGTGGCGATATGATTGCGTGGATCGGCTCAACCAGCTCGACCCATAAAGGCGTTCGCGTGTCGTCCGGGGACTGCGACCAGCCATAATATTGCGTATATCCGGTTGCCGGCTCCCCGTGATCGAAGCCGATGCGGAAATCCACGCCGCCAATGCCTTCACCATTGGGCCAGGTCACGAGCAGCGTGAAGGGCGCGGTGTCCTCTTTCACCTGTGCGCCCACCGTAAAGATCGGCGGCTTCGGTTTCGGCTCGGTGAAGAGGCGAATATTCTGGTCTTTCTGTTCCCAGCGACCTTTGGCCTGCTCGTCAAGCGCGCCCGCTATCAGCCAATATTCAAATCGGCCGTCTTTCGACAGCCTTAGCCCCCCGACAACATCCGGGCCGCCGTCCAATCGATAGTCGCCGGGAGCGGGCGGAACGGCAAATGCAGCCGTGCTGACGAGCAGCAGTGCAATCGCCCATAAAAACCTGCCCATTCTCATACCGGGATGCTGAACCAGATTTGCCGAGATGGCCATAGGATTGTTGCTGCGCGGATAGGTTGGTGGAACAAAGGCTACAGCGGCTTGGTGCCGTTCAAGAATTGTTTTGTTTATTTCGTCCGTTGCCCGATAGATAGCGACGCCTATGAAGCGTGCGCTTATCATCCGTCACGTCCCCTATGAAGGCGTCGCGGGGTATCGCGACCCGGTTGAACGGGCAGGCTATGCAATCGACCGGATTGATGTTGCCGATCCGCGCTTTGCCCATATCGACCTGTGCGCGCCCGACCTGCTTATCATGATGGGCGGACCGATGGGCGTGTATGAGCAGGACGAACATCCGTGGATTGCCTGCCAACTGCGCCGTTTGCGTTTGCGGCTTGAGGCGGATCGGCCCACGCTCGGCGTATGCTTTGGCGCGCAGATGATGGCAGTGGCGCTGGGCGCGCGCGTTTTCGCGGGGCTAGTAAAGGAAGTGGGATTTCACGTCATCACGTTGCATCAGGCGGGTACCGCGTCGCCGCTGCGACATCTCGAGGGGATTCCCGTGCTCCACTGGCACGGCGATACATTCACCTTGCCCGACAATGTCGAGCATCTTGGGTTCAGCCATCTTTACGATCATCAGGCATTTCGCCGCGGCCCCAATCTGCTGGCGCTGCAATTCCACGCGGAGATGGGGGAAGATCCGCGGTTTCATGCGTGGATGGAACAATCGCCCGCATCGATTGCGGAAGCGGGCAGCGATGCCGCAAGTTTGCGCGCCGCGCATGATGCGCACGGCCCGGTCGCTGTGGCGGCGGGCCGCAGGATGATCGCGCAATGGCTCACCGAGCTGCGCGACTAGGGCATATCGGTCTGCCCCCCTCCGCCCTTCTGCCATTGACTCCATACCGGTGGATTGGTAGGGGGCTTCCATTCCCCCATTTCTCAGTTCAGGAGCCACTATGGCCCGCGTTACCGTTGAAGATTGCGTGGATAAGGTCACCAATCGTTTTGACCTTGTCCTGCTGGCCGCACAGCGCGCCCGCGAAATTTCCGGCGGAGCGGAACTGACGGTTGATCGCGACCGGGACAAGAACCCGGTCGTTGCCCTGCGTGAAATCGCCGACGAAACGGTTTTCCCTGACGAATTGCACGATTCGCTGATTGGCAGCCTGCAAAAAGTTCGCATCGATGACGATGATATGCCCGATGAAATTGGCTCGCTGAGCAAGTCGGCTGAGGCTTTGCGTCTGACTGCCGCTGCCCCGCCGCGCAACCAGAATATTGGTGGCGACTACGACGGCTGATCGCCTGCGATACTAATACGGCGCCCCGCCGTTCAAAAAATAACAGGAGGGGGAACGGAGGTCCGATTGCGCAAGCGGTCGGGCCTTTTGTTATGCCGGGTGCGCGCAGGCGTTTCTCCCGTCAGGAAGCAGCGACCATCCGTTCGATTTCATCATGCAGGTTTTGAATCGACGCAACGAGGCGCGAGCGATCGGAGCGCAAATCTTCGAGTTCCGCCCGCGCTTCGCCCAGCTCGACGGCGCGGCGGGCAATGCGGGCGTCCAGGGCCTCATTATAGCGGGACAGCTCATGAATCTGACGGGCGCGGCTGACAATATGGCGAATACGCGCATCGAGCACATCAAAGTCGAACGGCTTGACCATATGGTCATCGGCGCCGGCATCCAGCGCGGCGATGACCGAA
Source organism: Sphingobium sp. (assembly GCA_039934655.1). GTDB lineage: Bacteria > Pseudomonadota > Alphaproteobacteria > Sphingomonadales > Sphingomonadaceae > Sphingobium. The sequence continues at coordinate 1,911 of JBDTLS010000127.1, read as the reverse complement.
GGGCCGTCGCCATGTGTATTGATTGACAACAGTGAGGCGTGACCCCGCAGGCCCGACGCGATCATTTTACGGATCGTCTCCACGCCGGACAACATCTCCATCTCCATATCGACGATGATGAGGTCGAATCGGTGGGCAAGCATCAGGTTAAGAGCGGCAAAGCCATTTTCGGCCAGCACTACATCATAGCCCATATGCGACAGGCGGCGCGCCATAACGCTCAGCGCCGTGGCGTTTTCATCGACGATCAGCAGGCGGATCCGGCGGGGCGCCAAAGGCGCTTCGTCCTGCTCCGTTGCGTGCGGACCGGGCGCGCTTTCGGCGGCCTCGGTTGCGTTTCTGCGCGATTTAGAGAAAAAACCCATGTCATTTCACCTGTTACGATCAGGCTAATGGTATAGAATGACACCGAATAATTGGTTAACGCCACCCAAAATCGCAAGCGCCCTAAGATTATAGATCAGCGCGCAGCGGCATATTCCGTTCCATCGTCGCGCGCATTTCGTCATCAATGATCCGCGCTCCCCGCGGGCCCTGCACCGCCATCACCGTATCACATGTGGCGACACATTCGTCGTTTTGGAACGCTGCGGATATGAGCGTCCAGCTGCTGTTGCCGATCGCGCCGACGGCACTGTGAACGGTTACATCGTGAGGAAAATGCGATTCCAGAACATATTTCAGCTCGACAGCTGCGACCAGCCAGCGCACGCCCTGATCGGCGGGGTGCCGACCGAGATGGTGATGAAAATGGACGCGCGCCGTTTCGAACATGCCGGCCATCGCGACATTGTTGATATGGCCCATCGGATCAAGATCCTGATAGCGTGTCGGCACCACATGGCTGACACGATAGGTGGAGGCGTCAAGACGCCAGAGTTCTGGTTTTGCCATAGACTGCCTGCTAACTACACGAAATGGGCGTTTAAGTGCGTTCAGTTTAACACCGATCGCAGGACAAAAAGCAAGGGCTGCTGTGAGTATGACACAAATATCAGTGGCCTGTGATGCGCGATGCGAACTGGGTGAGGGGCCGCGATGGCATGGCGAAGAGGGAAGACTTTACTGGGTCGATATTGCTGCGCAGGCCATGCACCGGTTGAACCCGCGCTCCGGCCAGCTTGAAAGCCGGACATTCGATACGCCCGTCGGATGCTTTGCCTTTGTCGCTGGCGGCGGCTGGATGCTGGCCATGAAAGATGGTTTTGCCTATCTTGCCGATTGGCAAGCCGAACCCACGCCGTTCGGCGAACAGGTTTTCGCAGGTCAGCCCGATCTGCGTTTCAATGACGGGCGCACGGATGCGAGTGGGCGCTTTTGGGCGGGCAGCGTCAACACCGTAAAATCGGCGCATAATGCCGCGCTTTATCGGTTGGACGGTGATGGCGCCGTTACCCTGATCGAAAACGGCATGATGACATGCAACGGCGCGGCGTTCAGCGTAGACGGAGCGCATTTCTGCCATACGGATACGCCGAGCCACGCACTGCGCATGTATGATGTCGACGTCGCCACTCGCACTTTGGCGAATCGGCGCATATTGCATCAGTTTCCTCCAGGACAAGGTCGCCCCGACGGCGGATCATTCGATTGCGACGGATTTTACTGGACGGCGCTGTTCGATGGCGGACGGGTCGTGTGCCTGTCGCCGGACGGAGAGATTGTGCGGGAAGTCCCCTTGCCAGTTACGCGGCCGACGATGATATCATTTGGCGGAGAGGATTTGTGCACCGCCTATGTAACAAGCGCTCGCTCGGGGCTTAGCCCGCAGCAGCTCGCCAAAGAGCCGCTGGCGGGCGCTATGTTTTCGTTCCGTGTCGATACGCCCGGCATATCCGAACATCCGTTTGTCATGAGCTAGTGTCCTGATCGAGAAGTATATAAGATCATATCCGAGAGCTTTTGCGGAGT
>JBDTLS010000126.1:0-8266 GCA_039934655.1 Sphingobium sp. | reverse complement strand
GCTGTAGCAGATGGGGCTGGCGCGCGGTTCTTCCGCAATATTGGCAACGCTATTCATATTGAACTATCTGCAGACGGCGAGCTAAAGCCCTTCAATCTGCTCGACGACGGACCTTCGGGAGTGCGCCCAGTGGAATCATCTCATCAAGAGACGGACGAGGCCACATTCGCTAAGCAGCTGACGAAGGAATTGTATCGCCGTGCCCATAAGGGCGGCTTTGACGCGCTGGTCCTAATCGCCGATCCGCAGACCCTTGGTCAGATTCGTCCCTTGTTACATAAAGAAGTTCGAGAACGGGTGACAGCTGAGTTCGGCAAAACGTTTACTAATGCATCAACTTCGGACATTCAAAAAGCGTTGAGCGCGTTATCTCATTAGCAAGAACGCTGCAGTCTACTTTGATGCAGATCGATGCCCAGTCCCACGCGGACGCAGACATATTGTTAACTTTGACGGCTCTGTCGCGCTAGTTGGGAATGCTCGCAGTTGAAGTCGCTATTTTCGGAAACGCGCGACTAGCTTTGTTTTATATATATGACGGGTGTAGCTATGAAAAACTATCCAGAAATTGTCAAGGACATCTCTGTTAACCTGAAGATTTTGCGCGACGATATTGGTCCAACCATGCAGGGTTTTTCTACCATGGCTCGAGCCGCAACGGCATCAGGCATTTTGGATAGGAAGACGAAAGAGCTAATCGCACTGTCTATTGGTGTAGCGACGCATTGCGATGGATGTATTGGATTTCATACTGAGGCGCTGGTGAAATTGGGCGCAAGTCGGGCGGAAGTCGAAGAGGCGTTAGGCATGGCGGTCTATATGGGCGGTGGTCCCGCACTCATGTATGCCGCAGATGCGATAGGCGCTTTTGATCAATTTCAGGGATTGGCGGCCGGTTCAAGCGCCGCCGACTCAGTTTAAGGTGAAGGCGCGCAGTCTTTCAAATTTGGTATTCATCGGATTGGCCGCGGACCAAATGAGCTAGATCGAATACTTGCCGTGCAATAGTCTCAGTTGCCCGGCACAAAAGTTCCGGCAGATCGCGACCGCCGCGAAAAGGAGTATGGGCTCATGCGCAAGATCAAAATCTTCTTTGTATCTATTTTTTTGGTCTCGCTTTACGGGAGTGCCGCCTGGGCAATACCCACTGACATCGTCATACGTATTCTAGCTAAGGACGCTAAGTTTGTCGGCACAGAAATGGGCGGCGTCCAAATTACGTTGCGCGATGCCGTAAGCGGTGAGGTACTCGCACAGGGCCTCACTGAAGGTGCGACTGGCAGCACGCCGACCATCATGAAGGTAGGCCACGCGCGCCGCGAGATTCTGTCTGACCCTAAGACCGCTAAATTTACTGCAACGCTCGATATCGACCGGCCGCATCAAATCACTGTGACCGCGATTGGGCCCAGCAGTCCAAAACAGGCCGCTACTACCGTGTCCTCAACGCAGTGGGTTCTGCCAGGGAAGAGTATCGATGGGGGCGACGGCTGGGTACTGGAACTGCCTGGATTCGTAGTGAGCGCTCTTAATCCACCAACAGAAATTCTTCTTTCGGCGATGCAGAAAATTCCCGTCCGCGCTAAAGTGGCAATGATGTGCGGCTGTCCTATCACGCCTAACGGGCAATGGGACGCAAACAAATATGAAATCGGGGCTTTTCTCGCGCAGGGCGGCAAGACCCTTCGCAGCATATCGCTTTCCTATGCCGGCAAGCCGAGCGAGTTTGGTGGCAATATTGATGTTGCTGACAAGGGTGAGTATGAGATGACGATCTATGCCTATGATCCGGCGAATGGAAACACCGGCCTTGACCGGTTCACGATCACTGTAAGGTAGTCATTTCGTTGCACGCGTTCCGGAGCCAGACGAGACAAGGGAAACATACCGATCATATCAGGCCTCTCGCCAACCACGGATCGTTGGCTGCGGCGGGCTGATCCTCGGTGTCGGCAAGCATCGTCAGCTGCACAAAGGCATCGTTCTGTGATAGGAAGACCCGCCCGCTCAGATCTGTAAGGAAGTGCGACCGTTGGAGCCCATCCATAACCGGTCCCTTCACTTCCGAGAGATGAAGTGCGACGCCGGCGTCGGCGAGACGGCGATTGATCGCCTCGATACTCTCCAGCGCTGACGCGTCAATTGCATTGATCGCGGAGCACATCAGAACAAGGTGGCGGACCTCCGGGTGATCGGCCACCTGCTCCAGCACGAACTCCTCGAGCCACCGTGCGTTGAGATAAGTCAGGCTCTCGTCGATCCGTATTGTGACGATGCGCGGATCGGTGAAGACTTTGTGTCGCTTTACATTTCTGAAATGCTCGGTTTCGGGAACGCGGCCGACGATCGCGGCGTGCGGGCGCGATGCGCGCCACAGGTAAAGCGCCAGGCTCAGGCCCACACCCGCGATGACGCCAGGTTCCACTCCCACCAGCAGCGTAATGCATATAGTTGTTGCCATCGCCGTGAAGTCTGAACGAGAATAGCGCCATATCGTCCGCGGCGTCTTTAGATCAACCAAACTGAGCACGGCGACGATGATGGTTGCCGCCAGTGTTGCAATAGGAAGCGAGTGCAACAACGGGGTCAGGAAAAGTGACGCAAGCAGGATTCCTACCGCTGTAAATGCGCCAGCCGCAGGCGTTTCGGCGCCTGCATCGAAGTTTACAACCGAACGGGCAAATCCACCCGTCACCGGATAACCTCCGGAAAACGCCGCGGCAACGTTGGCCGCGCCCAAACCGATCAGTTCCTGGTCCGGATTGATCCGCTGACGCTTCTTTGCGGCGAGCGTCTGTGCGACCGAAACAGATTCGACAAATCCGATAACGCTTATGAGTAATGCCGGTACAACCAGCTGTTGCCAAAGCCCAGCATCGAACAAGGGGGTGGTGAATGGCGGCAAGCTCTGCGGGATATGACCTACAACCTTTACGCCGTGTGCTTCGAGATCGAAAAGGATCACTGCAAGAGTGGACACTGCTACCGCTGCGATCGGTCCGGCTTTGGCAACAAGCTCAGCGGGTCGCGCTGGAAAACCCCAATGCATCAACAGTGGTTTCAGGCCCTTTCTGACCCAGAACAGGAAGGCCGTCGCAGAGGCGCCGATGATCAGCGTTTGTACGTTGGTGTCCGCCGCGTTTCTTACCAGCGTGCCGACGAGCTCCGGCAGCGCAGCTCCACTAGCGGTGATTCCAAGCACGGATTTGAGCTGGCTGGTGGCAATAATGATGCCACTGGCGGTTATGAAGCCCGATATGACGGGATGCGACAGCAGATTGCCGAGAAAGCCGAGGCGCAGCATCCCCATCACAACTAAGATCAGTCCCGATAGTAAGGCAAGGATCAACGCAGCACCGACAAATTGAGCGCTGCCCGGCGCGGCCACGCTACTCGCCGCGGTCAATGTCATCAGCGAGATAACCGCGACTGGACCCACCGCGAGTGTGCGACTGGTGCCGAACAATGCATAGGCGATGATTGGCAGGATCGAGGCGTAAAGCCCAATTTCCGGCGGTAACCCCGCGAGCATGGCGTAGGCCAGGCTCTGAGGGATCAGCATGATGGTCACGATTGCCGCTGCGACCAGATCATTGGTCAACGTAAGCCGGCTATATGATCGCCCCCAATCCATGACGGGAAAGTATCGCGCAAGTGCGGTCACGTTACGCCTTCGGGCTATGTTGAGGATGAGCCAACCATTCGTGCCCTTTCAACATGCCATTCCAGTATATCCACGGCAGTGCCTTCAACTTGAGCAGCCAAGCTAGTCGCTGCGGTTTTGTTCCATCGATGATCCAGCCCGGAAAACTCGGAAGTAGCTTGCCGCCATAGCCAAACTCGGCGAGCACGACCTTGCCACGTTCGACCGTCAACGGGCACGAGCCATAACCGTCATAGATCGCTGGGAGGGTCTTTCCGGCGAGTGCTGCAAGAAGGTTTTCGGCAACGACCGGCGCCTGTTTGCGAGCGGCGGCCATCGTCTTGGCATTGGGCGAGGACCCGCCATCGCCGAGCCCGAAGATGTTGGGGTACCGATTGTGCTGCAGGCTCACCTGATCGATATCCACAAAACCAGTCTCATTTGCGAGCGGACTTCGCGCAAGAAAGGCTGGTGCTTTTTGTGGCGGCGTGACATGCAGCATGTCGAAGCTCTTGACCACCTCGCCTGTCTTTTCCTTAAACGTAGCTCGGCGATTTGGACCATCAACGGCGACCAGCGTGGATTCAAAATGAAGGTCGATGCCGTAACGACGGACATACTCCATGAGCGGCGGCACGAACTCCTTCACTCCAAACAGCACCGCGCCGGCACTGTGGAAGGCGACATCGATGTCCTTAAGGACGCCACTTCGCAGCCAATGGTCGCAAGACAGATACATCGCTTTTTGCGGCGCACCAGCGCATTTGATGGGCATCGGGGGCTGGGTAAACAGCGCTGTCCCGCCCTTCAGCTTCTGTACCAGTTCCCATGTATAGGGTGCCGTTTCGTAGCTGTAGTTGGAGGTGACACCGTTGCGACCCAGCGTTTCGGGCAGACCATCAACCGCCGCCCAGTCGAGTACAATACCGGGCGCGACGACAAGCGCCCGATACTTGATGACACTTTGGTCCTCGAGGGTGACCTGGTCATGCGCGGGCTCGAAGCTGGCGACAGCGCCTTTGACCCAGCGGACAGCCGACGGCATGACACTCGCCTCGGATCTCCGTGTTTCCTCGCTGTTGAAGATGCCGCCGCCGACCATTGTCCAGCCGGGTTGGTAATAGTGCTCCTGGCGCGGCTCGACTACGACAATACTGAAATTACGGTCACGTTGGAGTAATGAGGCCGTCGTGGCCAGGCCCGCCGATCCGCCACCAACGATCACAATATCTGATCGGCCGGGGCTTGGTCCTTCTGACTTGGTCACAACCTCTCCAGCCGGGCTCGAAGCACCTCCAGGTCGTAACCGGCATCGGCTGCGGTCGCGATGATCTTGTCAGCAGGAAGCACCCCTGCCTGGGTCAGCGCCCAAAGGGACGTTGAGCGCGTACCCGTGCGGCAGTAGGCAAGAACCGGTCCATCAAGGCGAGCAAGGGCGTCGGCCATGTGGGCGACGTCCTCATCCCCAATCTGGCCCATGATCGCGGGAACATGCACAAATGCCATGCCTTGACTGGCGGCAAGGTGCTTCATGTCCGAGGCTGATAGCTGGCCTGGCTCTTCGCCATCCGCTCGGTTGTCGATAATTGCGCGAAACCCTTCCTGCGCTGCTCGAATGACATCTGCTTCGCTCAGCTGCGGGGAGACCGACAAAGTTGGGGTGAGTGATTTGAAGGTCATTTCGATCGTCCTTGAGCGGCGAGGTCAGGTGGGGAGAAAGGTCCGCTTTGTGCCGCCGGTCTTAGCTGAAAAGTTGGGGGCCGGCGCATTAAGGCGCAGCAGGCCGATAGTTGTTGCGATATCAGACATTGTGTGTCTCCCCAGTGGGGTGTTTTGCCGGGGTGGCAGGGAGCAGGCGATGCAGGATCATTCCGGCCAGCATTGCGACGACGAAGATCGCGGCGGGAACTGGAGCGATGGCGAGGTCAGCAATGGCAGGACCTGGGCAGAGGCCGGCGATCCCCCAGCCGATGCCGAACAACGCCGCGCCACCGATCAGGCGTGGATTGAGGTCTCGATTGGTCGGGAGCGAGAAACGAGGCGCGGCCAGTGGCATCGTCATGCGGGTGTGCAGACGCCAGGCAACCGCCATCGGCACCAACGCACCGCCCATCACAAAGGCAAGGGTTGGATCCCACGCTCCGAGCACGTCGAGAAAGCCTCGCACCCGCTGCGGATCCGCCATCCCGGATATGGCAAGCCCGGCGCCAAACAAAGCGCCAGCAATAATCGCGATAATGACCTGATGTTTCATTGGCTGAGGCCTGCGGCATTCATGGTCGCAACGGTCGCAAACCCTGCGAACATGAAGGTCGCAGTGGCGATGAGCGACCGCAGCGAGAGCCGTGACACCCCGCAGACGCCATGTCCGCTCGTACATCCGCTTCCTAGGCGTGTCCCGAAACCTACCAGCACCCCGCCCAGGACCAACGCAACGATACCTTGAGTGAAGCGAACTTCTACGGGGCCAATAGCGAGTGCGATCAGTGCGGCGCCCAGAGGAAGGCCAACAACAAAAGCAATCGACAATGGCCACGGTGCGCCATCCTCGGCGATGCCAGTCGCGCGCGCCGCAAGACCGCTCACCCCGGCTATCCGGCCAAGCCCAAGCAGCATGATCGCGGACGCGGTGCCGATCATCAGGCCGCCGATCAGCCCCTCAAGTGGCATTGCATTGACCATATGACTGCTCATCACAGCACGTTCAGAGGGATTTTTAGATAGCGCGTACCGTTGGATTCCGGCTCGGGCAGGTGCCCGCCGCGCATGTTAACCTGAATTGAAGGCAGGATGAGCTTGGGCATGGATAGGGCTGCATCGCGAGCATCGCGCATCGCCACGAAATCGTCCTCGCTGACGCCTTCATGGACATGCACATTACCGGTGCGCTGCGCGCGCACCGTTGTTTCCCAAGCGAAGGTATCCCGACCGGCAGCTTTATAGTCATGGCAATGGAAAAGGCGCGTGCGCTCAGGCAACGCCAACAAGCGGCGGATCGATCTGAACAGTTTCCGCGAATCTCCACCGGGAAAATCGGCGCGTGCAGTTCCATAGTCGGGCATGAACAGCGTATCGCCCGTGAAGACGGCATCGCCAATGACATAAGCCAGGTCGGCTGGAGTGTGTCCGGGCACATGTAGAGCTATCGCTTGAAGTCCACCGATCTTAAACTGATCACCGTCATTGAACAGTCGATCGAACTCCGACCCGTCGCGTGCGAACTCTGTGCCATTGTTAAAGAGTTTGCCGAAAACATTTTGTACGTGGATGATCTCGCGACCTATAGCAAGTGTGCCGCCAAGTTTACCCTTGAGATAGGGCGCTGCTGACAGGTGATCCGCATGGGCGTGGGTTTCTAGCAGCCATGTGACTGACAAGTGTTCTGCCTCCACGTAGGCAACGATCGCATCGGCTGAATTGAAGGACGTCCTACCGGCAGCGGCTTCGAAATCGAGAACGCTATCGATGACCGCTGCTTCACGCGTGGTCGGGTCATGAACAACATAGCTCACCGTGTTGGTCGGTTCGTCAAAGAAGCTTTTAACCACTGGGCCAGGGACCGTGCCGCTGCGCACAGAGGCAACGATGGCCGCCGCTTGATCGAGATTGCTATCGGCCATAGTGGGCTCCGCCGCATCATCTATGAGTTAGGTTCCATGATCCGGGCTGCCACCAGTCCATTGGCGGTCCCCCGAGCTGGAGCTCCCTCGCAGTGCCTATATTCTATCGCAAAAACTGTTAGCCAGTTCCGCGATTGCTCGGTTCAAGCGGGCGATCGAATACTGCTCAGCGCATGGGCTTATTGATGGCAACCCCGTGGAGGCTGGATAGTTCCGGAGGCCATACTTTATAGTTGCATCCCTTTTTCGACCCAATCACACGGGATTTAGAGCTGGGCATCCAGGCATCGGGATGCGATCCTCTCGCACCGCTGTCAGCCCACTGCGGGCAACTCCAAAATCTTTAGGTGTTTTTAAGGGAAGGATTTAAGAGTGGTGAAGTCTAAGCACGGCCTCACTTCCGGTGAAGTAGCAGGTTTATTGCGAAAGCACGGGCCCAACGAGCTACCCCGTCAGGCGCAGCGGAGTGTTTTCGGGATCATCTTCGAAGTCATACGGCAACCCATGTTCGCGATGCTTTTGGCGGCGGGCATCATATACGCCTTTCTTGGCGAACCGTTGGATGCAACGGTGCTGATGTTGTTTGCGTTGTTGTCGGTCTCCATCACAATTGTGCAGGAATCGCGCAGCGAGCGGGTGCTGGAATCGTTGCGAACCTTGGCGAGCCCACGCGCTTTGGTGATCCGGGACGGTGCGCAGATGCGTATCCCGGGACGGGACGTTGTCCCCGGCGACCTTATGATTCTATCTGAAGGAGACCGCATCCCTGCCGATGCTATGTTGGAAGCATGCCAGGACCTGGTCGTTGATGAATCCATCCTCACCGGTGAATCCATGGCGGTTCGCAAACGGACCGGACACGCAGAAGCGCCAAGCGCTCCGGGGGGGGAGGATCTACCATCAGTTTTCGCGGGCACGCTGGTGGTGCGTGGATCGGGCGAAGCCCGTGTGACGGCCACGGGCTTGCATATCATTCTCCTTCCTCCGATCCCGTGGGACCCAA
>JBDTLS010000125.1:0-8268 GCA_039934655.1 Sphingobium sp. | reverse complement strand
GTGCCCAAGCATCGCGGACTTACAATGTTACTTATCGACATGAACGCCCCTGGTGTTGATGTCCGACCAATTCTCGACATGTCTGGCCACGCCCCGGAATATAATGAGGTCTTCTTGACCGACGTCCGCGTACCCGTGAGCAACCGGATTGGAGAAGAAGGTCAGGGCTGGCAGATTGTCATCGAGCAACTGCAGACCGAGCGGATGAGCATGGCCAAGCCGGGCACGGTTTGGGGGCAGGGTCCTACTGCGCGCGAATTGTTACAAGGGCTGATCGAAACTGGCAAAATCAAGGATCCGCTCATTCGGGAAGAGGCAGCGCGGCTGTACGCGGAGGGCGAACTGCTCCGCCTGCTGAGCGCCCGCAACATGAGCCATCGCATAAACGGCACGCCAGCCGGGCTCGAGGCGAACCTTGGCAAAATGATTGCATCGCCGCACGGCCAGGCCCTGTCGACGCTGGCCAAGCGGACCGAGGGTGTCCGGGGAATGGTGCGCGACGATGAGGAACTGCCGCTTCCCAAGAAGGACTACGGGTTGTGGAGCGACTGGGATTATTCCTACTGGTTCGGCCCGGCGGCGACGTTGGGCGTCGGTACGCAGGAAGTTCTCAAGAACACGATTTCAGAGCGCGTTCTGGGACTTCCCCGCGACATCGATCCGACGGTCAAGCAGCCCTATAACGAGATCGGTCGACCGCAGCTTAAGGCGGCGAGCTGAACCGCTGCACATCTCTTCTTTAGGTCGCGCGGGCATCAAAGGCCGCCGTGGCCCTGATAACGAAAGATTTCTGTCATGAATTTCACGCTTAGCGAAGATCATCTCGCACTTCGGGAATCGGCTCAGTCCTTTCTGGCGAAGGAAGTGAATCTCGATCCCTACCTGCGCCCCGAAGCGAACGAGCGGCCGGTCGTTCGCGACCGGCTGTGGAATGCGATCCAGGGGCTCGGCTGGCCGGGCATGGTTATCCCGGAGGCATATGGCGGCTTGGGCATGACCTATATCGACATGGTCATGGTCGTCGCCGAACTGGGTCGCACACTCGCGCCGTCGCCATTCTTCGGCACAATTGCCGGCTCCTGGGCGATTGAGCGTTGCGGCAGTGAGGCCCAAAAGCAGGCGCTGCTGCCGAAGGTTGCGGCTGGCGAACTGACGCTCGCGTTGGCGGTGGCGGACCCCAACGGCGACGTCAACGGCCTGTCCGCAGGTGCCAAGGCGACGCGGCACGGCGAGCAGTGGACGATCAGCGGGCAGAAGTCGTTCGTCGTCGAAGCCGGTTCGGCGGACGAGATCGTGGTGGTGGCCGATGTGGACGGCCAGCAGGGTTTCTTTCTGGTCGATGCGAAGGCGGTCGGCGTTGCGATCGAGCGGCTGGACTGGCGCGATATCACACGTGAAGTGAACGCTGTCAGCTTCGACAACGTCGCGGCGGAACGGCTGGCGGAGGCGGATAACGACAGTTGGATGTGGATTCGCGACCGTCTCTATCTAGTGCTTGCCGCAGAAAGTGCTGCGGGCGCAGAGCAGTCGCTCGCTGACACGGTCGCCTATGCCAAGGAGCGCATCGCTTTCGGTCGCCCGATCGGAGCCTATCAGGCGATCAAACATAGCCTGGCCGAATTGGCCGGCGGAATCGAACTGGCGACCGCCGGGGTGCAGTTCGCGGCCTGGGCGTTGAGTGAGGACCGGCCCGAGGCGCGCAAGGCCGCGGCGATTGCCCAGAGCTATGCCAGCGAGCGATATTGCGACACCACGTTTCGCAGCATCCAGGTTTTTGGGGCTATCGGTTTTACTTGGGAAATGCGCAACCACTTGTATTACAAGCGCGCGCGGGCAAATGCCGAGTTGCTCGGATCGCCGCGCGATCAGCGTGAGCAATTGGTCTGTCTCATCGAGGCGGAGCATCGCGAAGCGGCTTGATAGCGCGCGGTTCCTCAAGCGCGTCGCTGGCGGAGATGGAGAAAGTTAATGCCGTTGGTAAAGTTCGTCGATTCCGACGGCGTCGAGGCGCAGGTGCAGATCGACGCCGGGATATCTGTCATGGAAGGGGCGGTGAAGGCTGGCATTGAGGGAATCGATGCGGATTGCGGCGGCCAGCTATCGTGCGCGACCTGCCATGTCTATCTGGCCGAGGACTGGCTGGATCGCGTGCCCGAAATGACCGAAGACGAGGATGCGCTTCTCGAGTACGCGGCCGAACGTCGGCCGACATCGCGGCTATGCTGTCAGATCGTCCTCCGGCCGGACCTGGACGGCCTGGAAGTCCATGTCCCGGCCTTCCAGGCAGCGGTTTAGCGCGCGATCGACCAACGCAGTAAATGGCGTGCCACGACTGAGGAGTGATCGCGAAAGATGCCAGGTGCCCAAACCCATTTTGCTATTCCGTTTTAACAGATGGTCAGCTAAGCAGGTCTCGTGAAGGGGCTTGTTGCTCCGCACTGCATAGTCAACTGTTGGACTCTAACGAATATGGCGAGTGTCAACACGGCAAGTCAGGACGCCGACGAGCGTACCGACACGCGACGGAACATCAAGGTCGCCGCTCGCAAGCTATTTGCCGAACACGGTCTGGAAGCCGTCACGGTGCGGGAGATTGTCGCGGCTGCCGGGGCGAAGAACGGCGGGTCGCTAAACTATTATTTCAAGTCCAAAGAAGGGCTGGTCCGCGAACTCATCAATGAGATTTTCAACGATCTGAGCCTTGTCTGGCTTGAGCGCATTTCCGAATTGGACAGGAACGGTGGCCCGTCGTGCGTTCGTGAAATTGTTGATATCATTGTCCGGGCGCCGAACGCCGACGCCTATACCGATCCGGCGCCAACCGCGCATCGTTTTTTAGCGAGCGTGCTGTTCGTGCGCCGCAAGGAATTATCATCGTATATGGACCAGATGAACTTTCTGGTATTCAGGCGCTTGTTGCAGTTGATCAGCAACCTCTGCACGCACCTTCCTCGGGCGGTTGTGCGGCAGCGATTGATATTTTTTGCATGGTATGTCCTTTCTGTTCAAGCTGCCCACGAAGCCTGGCGAGCGAGCCGGAGGCGGAGCGATGTTTGGACCCAGACCGATCCACTGCTCAATCTCGTCGAGACAGCGACGGCGTTGATCGAAGCAGACGTGCCCACCTCCACCGTCGAAGCGAAGCCCGCTAACGCGATCCGGCCGAAACGTGGCGGTAAACTCTCCCCGGCAATGAAGGCGCCGACCGCCTGAATCAAGGTGCCGCCAGCCATATCGCCAGAATCAGCATTACAGTCTTTGTGGGCGGTGGGCGATCTGGTCACCATTCATGGCTGACCCGCTCGGCCCGCCCTACAGTTGATCGAGCTTGAACTGCCCGGCGATCAGGCGGTCGAACGCGAAGGCCGAAATGATCGGGTTGTAGTATTCGCGAAAGTGCCGAACCTTCCCATCTTGGATATCCATCCGCAATACGTAGCGATTGCGATAGTCCACACCGGATGTCATCGTCACGTGACCTCGTGCTTCGACGAAGACCCTGGAGCCATCGGGCGAAACCGTCAGGTCCATGTCCGTGAAGGGATGGTAAGCTGCCTCGAGTGCCATCGCGACTTTCCAGAAGTTGAGGCAGTCAGGAATGCCTTCATACACCCGATAGAAGCCAGGATCTGTCCGGCCGCTTTCGCTGAACGGAAGGTCAATGACGATGTTCTGGTGCATCATGGCTTCCACTGCGGGCAGATCTTTGGTTTCGATCGCAAGATACCATGCTCTCAGGATCACAAGCGCTTGCGCTTGGCCGTCGCGATCCGTCGGGCACGAATAATTTTCGATCAGTTCGATCAGGCAGTCGATCAATGTCTTGTTCTCGGCCATCGCCAAATTCCTTTCTAGTCGCAGTGGGGGTTCAGGCGACGGAGTAGTTTGCTGCGACCCGGCCCGCCAACATGCCGAAGGTGGCCGAGGAGGGGAGGGAGGTGCCACTGAGATAGCCCGCACCGTGGAATCCCCCGACAACCTCGCCGGCCGCATACAAGCCGGGAATTGCCTCGCCCAACCAGTCGATCACCGCCATGTTCCGATCAGTGGTGATCCCGCCATAGGTCGAGGTCAGCGCATTCGCGGTCGCGGCGATGCAGTAAGGCGGCGTATCGACGGTCACCAGGTTGTTCGTCCGACCGAAATCAGGGTCGCTGCCGTTACGCACATTTGCGTTGTAGCGTTCGATCGTGGCTTCCAGCACGCCAGGCTTGATCTGCATCGCCGCCGCCAACGCCGAGATGGTGTCGGCGGTGCGGATATAGCCGGCGATAATGCCTTCGGGATAGTTGTTGACGGAACTGTCATCGAACGATGTGTGAAGCAGCTTGGCATCGAAGATCTGAAACGCGACACCCCCCGTCTGGGCCATGCCGATGCCACCCAGTGCCTTATAGGGCTGACCTTCGTTGACGAAGCGCTGGCCCTCGGCATTGACCATGATCCCGCCGACGACAAAGCTGACGAGAAGCGGCGGGACTTCGTCTGCGCCTTGCACGCCGTTCGGATAGTTGCGGATGGCGCCACCGAAGGAACCGGAGACATAGCCGAGATCAGCCAGCCCTGCCCCGAGATCGCATGCCATCATGAGGCCGTCGCCGGTGTTTGCCACGCCGCCATGCTTGACCGCATTGAGCAATTCGGGGGCGAAGATGCCGACCAACTCCCGGGACCGTGAAAAGCCGCCCGTGGTAATGATGATGCCGCGTCTTGCCTCAATCGACATGATCTCGTCGCCATAGGCGACAATCACTTCCCTCACGCGGCCGCTTTCGGCAGCGCGAATGAGCTTCATGCCCGCACATTTGGACGCATAGGTAATGTTGGGATGCGCCAGCGCCGCCATGTGCATGTTGGTGATGACGCGGCCCGTGCCCGTTTCGTGCAAACAGCGATCCATCGCGTTGAGCTTGAACTTTGCGCCATGCTGCTTCAGAAACTCATAGGCCTCAAGCTGGTGAGTGACGAAGGCGTCAACCAGCTCCGGATTGTTCATGTTCTTGCCCGACGCAAAAATGCGTTTGCGCAGGTCTTCCGGGCCGTCCTCGAAGCCAGCCTCACACATGAGGTCGGTGCCTGCGAAGATGAAACCGCCACCCGCCATCGCTGAACTGCCCCCGGCCTGGGATGCCTTTTCCAGAAACAGCACCTGAGCGCCTTGGTCAGCGGCCTCCAGGGCCGCGCAATGTCCTGCCAAGCCCCCGCCAAGAACGACGACGTCGGTGGACCGAGGAATTTCACCCGTTTCACGTAACATTCTCTGCTCTCCCATTCAGGCCTGAAAACCGGGGCCATGTCCGGTCGCCATGCGGGCAATATCTTCTGGCGCTTCGGGATAGCCACAACCCCGCCAGGCGATGTGGAGATCGGGGCGAAGCAGGAATACCGAACCCTTCAATGTCGCCCGCACATGCGGTTCGTCCAGTCGCACCACCTCCAGCGGCGCGCCGATCGCGGCAAAGGCCGCCTCCATCGCCGCACTGTCATATGTGCCGGTCAGGTCGAGTAATGTATAGTCGGCGCAAAGTACGTCCTGCAACGCACGTCCATCGGTCAGCCACATGTGGGGAATCCGAATGCCCGGCCGACCGTGGGGTACGATGCGGCTGATTTCCCAATGGGACTGGTTGCCGGGCTCATGCGCAATGAGTGTCGATCCGGCATAGGTGTAGCAGGTTTCCGCACCGACCATGCCATGCATGCGGCCATGCTGGCGCATGAAGGTGGCGGCGAGCTGTTCGCGCGCTGCGTCGCCCGCGGGTCCGATTTCGTACACGTCGCGGGTGATCGTCGCCGGCCAGTAGTTTGCGCCGTCGGCAGCCCATCCGGAAGCTTCGATGTTACGCTGCGCCACCGGGCGCCGTTCCAATTCGTAGGAGTTGAGCAGTTCGTGTCCGCCCCATCCTTGGATCGTGCCCGCGAGCTTCCAGGCGAGGTCGATTGCGTCGCCGACACCGGTATTCATGCCAAGCCCACCGGTCGGAATGACGAGGTGCACCGCGTCACCGGCCATGAGCACCCGGCCCTCGCGATAGCGCTCTGCCAGTCGCAAATGGGGACGCCAGGTCAGGATATGCTCGATCTCGATCTCGCAATCGAATCCGATGAGATCGCGTAGGACCTTCTTGAAATCCGTGCCCTCCGGCAGCGGCGTGTGAAAGGTGAACTCGGTGCGGCAGCCTTGCGCGACCAGCGCACCGCTCGAAAGGAAGCTGTAGTGTCGGCCCTTCGGCGCGCCCATTCGCTTGTAGAGGTCTTTCGACTTGAAGATGACTTGCCGCAGGTCGGTCGGCGCGGAAACGCCGGTCAGTCTGATTCCCAGCTGCTTGCGCACGGTGCTGCGCCCGCCGTCACAACCGACCAGATAGCGGCAGCGAAAGCTCTCCAGTTCGCCGCTGCCATCGGTGCGCTGTGCCGTGACGGTAACGCCGGTCGCGTCCTGCGCAATGCTAACCAGCTCAAGGCCGTAGCGGACGGTTGTATTGAGCGTTTCATGTTCAGCGACTTCGCGCAACAGCGGCTCAATCGCATTTTGCGAGACGAGCTGATAGGGTTCGAGCGGGATCGTGCCATCGTTGGTGGCCGCAACCAGCGCACGCTTTTCATCGACCGACGGGAAAGGGATCTGGGCGATCGGGGGCTCGTTCATCGTTCGCACCAGCAAAACATCCATGGGATTGTCGCCGGGATAACCCAGCGCGCGAACCCGATCGACGATGCCCATGCGCCGATAAATTTCCATCGTTCGTGCGTTCGAGCGGTCCATTTTGGGCCAAGGTGCGGTGCTGGGATCGCGTTCCATGAGCATGGTGCGGACGCCACGGCGACCCAGATCGATTGTCATGGTGAGGCCAACGGGACCTGCGCCTGCGACGATCACGTCAAAATCGTACGGCACTTCGGACACGGCAAACCCCTCCTGTTATTAGATCACTTGTTCTACGGAAAGCTTGCCGTTTCCCGCGCAGCAAGGGAAGTGACATTCTGATCAAACCCGGTATGCGGCACTTTGTTGATCACATACGGGGACGCTTGACGATTGCAGCTGCCGGACCGAGGATAAGGCGCCGCAGTAACGTTCGAAAGCCCTATGGAGTGCAAAAGGTGCGCTATCGTATGCCGTCACTTAACGCCCTGCGTGCGCTGGAAGCTGCCGGCAGACGGGGCAGCTTGTCTTCGGCAGCAAATGAACTTGGGGTTACAGTCGGGGCTGTCAGCCGCCACATAACATTGCTGGAGGGGTATTTCGGCCGCACCCTGTTGCGGCGCCAGACTTCGGGTGTCGAGCCGACGGCGGATTGTGCCGCGTATCTGGCTTCACTGGGGCGGGCATTCGAAGAAATCGATACCGCCAGTCACCGCCTTGCGACCGAACGACAGAGTGACAATACGCTGAGGTTACGTTTTTATTCGACCTTCACGACCGAGTGGCTGTCGGGCCGGTTGCCCGAATTTCGCGCGTTGCACCCCGAAATCCAACTGGAATTTAGCCTTTCCATCAAGGACGCTGCGTGGCGTGATGACGATTTTGACATGGCGCTCACCGGTCAACCGCCCGCCAGCGATGAGTTTCGTCGTGACCGGCTTTTCGAGACGTATCTGGCACTGGTCTGTTCGCCCGTCCTACTGAAGGACCGACAATGGATCGAACCTGCCGAACTGGTGCGGGAAGCGCTGCTGACATCACCGCGCGAAACGGAATTGTGGCGTCCGCTACTGAAGGGGCTGCGGGTACCGGCGACTGGGCATCAACCGAGTATCAGTTTCGATTCTCTCAGCATGACCTACCAGGCGGCGCGGTGTGGCGCAGGCATTGCCTTAGGTAACTTGTTCCTGATCGCCGACGACCTGCGCGAACGGCGGCTGGTGCTGCCAATCAATCAGGTTTTCGCCGCGCACTTGCCCCACTATGTAGTGACCCGTCGGGGACGGCCTGATCGTCCTGCGCTGACCGCATTTCGCAGTTGGTTATTGAATGCGACGCGCGACGCCGAAGCTGACCTCGACGGGCTGCTCCGCAAGCATGTGTTGCGCGACATGCCGTTAAATCCGAATGCGGCAGGCATCGGGGAGCAGGAGTAGCGGCTCAACGGCCTGTGAAATTTGGCGTCCGCTTTTCCTGAAAAGCCGTGATCGCTTCAACGAAATCGTCGGTCGCCGCACAGTTCGAAGCGTGCATCCGTTCCACCTCAAGTTGAGTTTCCAGCTCGGCGGTCTCGGCGCTGCGAATCACTGCCTTGCTGCGCAGGAGAGCGACGGGGGGCAGGC
>JBDTLS010000124.1:0-8291 GCA_039934655.1 Sphingobium sp. | reverse complement strand
ATCCGACCTGCGGCTCTGGCTCGCTGTTGATGAAGTGCGGCCAGCGGGTGCAGGCGAAATTCGGCGGCTCCAAAAAATACGCGCTTTACGGCCAGGAATCAATTGGCAGCACATGGGCGCTCGCCAAGATGAACATGTTTCTCCACGGCGAGGACAATCACCGCATCGAATGGGGTGACACGATCCGCAACCCAAAACTGCTCGACGCCGATGACCGGTTGAAGCATTTCGACGTGGTGGTGGCGAACCCGCCGTTCAGCCTCGACAAATGGGGCCATGACAGCGCAGCCGCTGACAAGTTCGGGCGGTTCCGCCGCGCGCTTCCGCCCAAGACCAAGGGCGATTACGCTTTCATTCTTCACATGGTTGAAACCATGAAGCCCAAGACCGGGCGCATGGCCGTCGTTGCCCCGCATGGCGTTCTGTTTCGTGGCAGCAGCGAAGGCGTAATCCGGCAGAAGCTGATCGAGGAAAATCTGCTCGACTGCGTGATAGGTCTGCCCGAGAAGCTGTTTTACGGCACCGGCATTCCGGCGACGATCCTGATCCTGAAAAAGAAAAAGCCCGACAAAAACGTCCTGTTCATCGACGCTAGCCGCGCCTTCAAATCAGGCAAAAACCAGAACCAGTTGACGCGAGATAATATCGCCAAGATCGTCGAAACCTATCACGCGCGGGCGACCGTGGACAAATATGCGTATCTCGCCACTCCGGCAGAGTTGGCGGAGAATGATTATAACCTCAACATTCCCCGCTACGTCGATACGTTCGAGGAAGAGGCCGAAATCGACCTGATAGCCGTCCGTGCCGAGCGCATCGCTCTCAAAGCCGAACTGGCCGCGCTTGAGGCGAAGATGGACGGGTATCTCAAGGAGCTGGGCTATGCTTCCTGAGGGGTGGGAGAATACTAAGTTCGGCCATGTCTTCGGCAATAGCCGGACAAAGGGCAAAGCAGGTTTGCCGACTCTGTCCGTCACGATGACAGACGGGCTAATTCCTCGCGATTCCATAGATCGCAAGATGGATACAAATCTCTCCGCCGAAGAGCATCTGTTAGTCAGGAAAGGCGACATCGCCTACAATATGATGCGCATGTGGCAAGGTGCCTCGGGCCTTGCTCCGCACGACGCCCTGGTTAGCCCCGCCTATGTCGTTCTCCGCGCGAAGGACGATATTGACCCGCTCTTCGCGGCCTATTTATTCAAGCTGGCTCACACTGTTCACCAGTTCTGGGCTTACTCCTATGGCATCACCGATGATCGTTTGCGACTGTATTTCAAAGATTTCGGAGCGATTCCGGTTAATCTGCCCCCCGTGCTTGAACAGGGGAAGATTGCGGAGATATTGTCCACATGGGATGCAGCAATTTCCGCCCAAGAGCGGCTGATCGCCAACGCGAAGCGCCAAAAGCAGGCGCTGATGCAAACCCTCCTCGCCACCGGCAACCACCCCCCCAAAAAACGCCTTCCCGGCTTTTCCGGGGATTGGCGCGAGATCAAACTCCGCGAACTTGGACGCTGCTACAACGGCGTCACCTATTCACCGGCGGATGTTGTCGACGGAAATGGCCTTCTGATTCTTCGCTCATCCAACGTCCAAAAAGGCCGACTGGATTTTGGCGATACGGTCTATGTGAAGCCAGATGTAAAGACATCCTGCCTGACCCAAGACGGGGATATTCTGATTTGCGTCCGGAACGGTAGCCGAAATCTAATCGGCAAAACCGCACGCATTACATCCGATGCCACCGGCCACGCGCACGGCGCATTTATGTCATTGTTCCGCTCAACCGAGCCGGATTTCGCCTATCACTTGTTCAAGTCACATACTTATGACCAGCAGGTCAAAAGGAACCTCGGCGCGACCATTAACTCTATCAACACAAGCGACTTGCACAACTTTCGATTCATGGTTCCACCCAAGCCGGAGAGGGCGCGCATCGCTGAAATCCTGTCGGCAAATGATCGCGAAATCGAGCATCACGAAAAACTACTCCTCGGCACTTGCGCGCAAAAATCTGCCCTGATGCAGCAGCTTCTCACCGGCAAGCGGCGGGTGAAGATCGAGGCTGTGGCCAATGCCTGACTACGGATACGCCTATGAGAAACTGCTTGGGGCAGTTGAGACCATGGCGACCGGCAAAGGTTCGCGCGCGCAGAGGCTCGCCCGCGCAACGCACCAATATTTGTTCAAAATCCGCGACCCGAAGACGAACAGGCTGCCCGCCGATTTGGCCGCGAACCTGGCCAACATTGTCCACGCGATGACGGCAGCCAGACCAAGCAATGAATGGGAAAACGCCATTGATCTGACCGCCTCCCGAATGCCGTGGCAACGGGCGGAGGCACTATCGAGGCAGGTGTTTGGCCTCTTTCTCTCGGTTTCCGCACTTCGGAGTCAGCCCCAATGACCAAGACCCGTTCGTTTTCTATCTTCCTGCTCAAGGACGGCTTCGATGCCACCAATGCCTTGAAGGAGGAAAACAACCTCCATACCGATGTTGTCGGTGACAATTTGCCCGAGGGCGCGGCGCTGTTCGTCCTCGACAGCCAGCCATACCCGCCGTGGTGGAAATCCTACTTCGGGGTGCAAAAAGACCTATTCCAGGTATCCAAAGGGGCGCTGGTTTTCGTCCCGGCCAAAGGCCGCTGGTTTGCCCTCTCGTTCGGGCATGTGTTCCACAACCTCAACGACACCAGCTACGAATATGATTTCGGATTGCGCGTTACGCTCAACTGCGTCGATCCCGACAAGCTGAAAAGCACGGACATACTGGAGCCCAGCGGCGCGAAGCGGCAGCGCACACAGTTGCCGGTCGATTCAGATCTCACCTTTTTCGATTTCGACCGCGACAGCACGATTTTGAAAAGCCTGACCGGCAAGGTCAAAGCTGAACACAAGGAGCTGTTCAAACACGCCACGGGGGCCAGCAATATCCGCATATCGTCGGACGCGACTTCCGCCGGCCTGGCCGACCTTTGCGGCTCTCTGCTCGATCTCTATCAGGACGACGCCTATAAAACGGCGTTTCCTGACATTCAGAATATCTCGCCCGTCCGCGATCCGGTGGTCATCGAGCAGCTCAATCTCAAGCTTGTTGAAGCCTTGCGCGCGAAAGACGACGCACTGTCGTTGTCCGTGCCGGAAATTCAGAATTATGGCGATGGTCTTTGGGGGACATTTTCGGGTGCCGGCGGCGGGAAGGTCTATGACGACATCTTTATCGCCCGCTATTACGAATATCTCGCCGAGGCGCCTGTTGCCCTCGATGCCGTCGCGCTGCCCGAATTGAAGCGGCACAACCTCGTTTTGACCGACGAAGACGGCAGTAGCGTTCGCGATCGATTCTCGATTTTCAAATGCCTGATTTTTGACACCACGCTTGATGACGGCAAGCGCACTTACCACCTGTGCGAGGGGAACTGGTATCTGATCGACACCGATTATGTGACCAAGTTGTCCACCTATCTCGACCCGCTGTGCAAGGATACGGCGCTACCGGATTATGCCCACGCCAACGAGGGCGACTATAACGAGAAAGCCTCGGAAGCGTCGGATGCGTGTGTGTGCCTCGACAAAACGAGCATCGCTCCGCAGGGGCAAAAGCAGGTCGAGCCGTGCGACATTTATGAGCTGTCCGACGGCAAGGCTGTCTTGCACCACGTCAAGATTTCTACCCTTTCGGCGCAACTGAGCCATTTGTTCAATCAAGGCAGCAATTCCGTAAAACTGTTGCGCGCCGATGACGAGGCGATGGGCAATCTGGAGGCGCTGGTTTCCGCCAAGGCGGGCGATGCCCAGAGCGCCGAATTTGTCGCGCCCTTGAAGGCTGGCCAGATCAAGGTCGCGTTCGGAATAGTCACGCACAAGGACAAGGCAGGCAAGTCTCTAAACCTGCCGCTCTTTTCGCGAATCAGCCTCATGCGGTGCATGAAGGACTTGAAGGTGATGGGGATCGAAGCCGAATTCGGCTTCATCGCCGATCAGTCGCCAAAGAACGATGGCAAGAAGAAAAAGCGCAAGCCCAAAGGTGGCGCTGCGGAATGACCGTTACCCCCAACACCGCCGAACTTTACAGCGCCCAAATTCCGGCGCTGGCGACGCTTGTGTCGCTCGGGTGGGACTATCTCTCCCCCGTCACCTGCATGGAGATGCGCGGCGGCAATCAGGGGGTGTTGTTGCGCCCCGTGCTGATCGACGAACTCAAGCGGCGGCGTTTCGACTATAAGGGGCAGAGCTATCCGCTCTCCACCAATGCGATCGACCAGATCGTGCGCGAACTCGCTTCGCCGCCGATGCACGAGGGGCTGCTGACCGCGAACGAACGGCTCTACAATGCGCTGACCCTGGGGCTGACAGTGACCGAATTTGTCGATGGGAAAAAGCACAGCGTGACGGTGCCGATCATTGACTGGCACGACCCCGAGAACAATAACTTCCTGATCACCGAAGAGCTTGAGCTTGTCACCAGCGACGGCACCCGGACGCGGCGGCCCGACATGGTGGGGTATGTCAACGGCATCCCGCTCGTCGTGATCGAGGCCAAGCGACCGGACAGCGGCAATCCCAACAGCTCGATGGTTGAAGAGGGCATCAGCCAGATGATCCGCAACCAGAAGGCGGACGAGATTCCTCAGCTCTTTGCCTATGCCCAACTCTTGCTTGCCATCAGCGCGACCGATGGCCGCTATGGCACCACCAAGACGGCGCGAAAATTCTGGTCGAAATGGCATGAAGAGAAATTCGACGAGGCCCACTTCGCCGGGATCAAGAATCGCGCCCTTGGGCTGGAGCCGCGCGCCGAATTGATGGCGAACCGCGTTTCGGACGTGAAGCGGCATTTCCACCACCTGTGGGGCGGCGACCAGCTCGTCACCGATCAGGATCGCCTGTTGGTCTGCCTGCTGTCCAAAGACAGGTTGCTCGAATTCATCCGCCTGTTCCTGCTGTTCGACCGCAAGGCCGAAAAGATCGCGGCGCGTTACCAGCAGGCGTTCGGGATCAAGGCGCTGTTGGCGCGCATATCTGAAATCCGGCCGGACGGCGGCCGACAGGGCGGCGTCATCTGGCACACGACCGGATCGGGCAAGAGCTTCACAATGGTCTATCTGTGCAAGGCGCTCCTGCTCGACGAGGCGTTGAAGGCGTGCCGGGTGATCGTCGTCACCGACCGGCGCGATCTTGAAAAGCAGCTCGCGGGCAATTTTCTGACCGGCGGCGCGTTCGGCTCCGACATCGCCGCCAAGAAGGACGGCAGCAGCGCCAAGGTCACGTCGGGACGCGATCTTGCCCGCCGGATCGGCAAGGGCAGCGAACGCATCATCTTCACGATCATCAACAAGTTCGCCAGCGCATCCAAACTGTCTGAATGCCACAACGACAGCGCCAACCTGATTGTTCTGATCGATGAAGGCCATCGCAGCCAGGGCGGCGAGAATCACGAGCGTATGCGGAAGGCCTTGCCGAATGCCGCCTTCGTCGCGTTCACCGGCACACCGTTGTTGAAGGACGACAAGACGGCCAACAAGTTCGGCAAGATCGTCCACGCCTATACGATGCGCGATGCGACCGCCGATGGCACTGTGACGCCGTTGCTCTATGAAGAGCGCAAGCCCGTCCTCGACATCAACGAAGCGGCCATCGACAACTGGTTCGACAAGATCACCCTCGGCCTGTCGGATCAGCAGAAGAGCGATTTGAAGGAGAAATATGGCAAGAAAGGCCCGGTCTATGGTTCGGCGAACCGAATCGACCTGATCGCGTGGGACATTGCCGTTCACTTTAAGACCAATTTCAAAGACCTGGACCTTGGCCTCAAAGGCCAGCTTGCCACGTCAAGCAAGCGTTCGGCCATCCGCTACAAGAAGGCGCTCGACGCGACCGGACTTGTCACCAGTGCTGTCGTGATCTCGCCGCCCGATACCCGCGAGGGCCACGCCGATGTGGACGAAGCCGAGCTTCCCGAGGTTCAGCAGTGGTGGAAGGACAACGTGCGCGGCGACGTGGAGGAATATGAGCGGCAGGTGATTGAGGATTTCAGCACCGAGGGTAAGCCGGACATTCTGATCGTCGTGGATAAATTGCTGACGGGCTTCGACGAGCCGCGCAACGCTGTCCTCTATATCGACAAACAGCTTGAACAGCACAATCTCATACAGGCCATTGCGCGGGTGAACCGGCTGCACGAGCAGAAAAAATTCGGGCTGTTGATCGACTATCGCGGCATCCTGCGCGAGTTGGATACCGCCGTATCGGAATATCAGAATTTGGCCGAACGGACGCAGGGCGGCTTTGACGTTGATGATATCGACGGCCTCTTTGCCGATGTCAGCACCGAATATAAGCGGCTCCCGGGGCTCCACGATGCACTGTGGAACCTGTTTTCCAGCGTCCGTAATCGGGCCGACATTGAGCAGTATCGCCAAGTGCTGGTGCCGCACTTCGTCAACGACGAAACCGGGCTACCGATCGACGTCAGCCAGAAGGTCCGGGAGGATTTCTATGAGGCCCTGACCGACTTCGGTCTGTGCCTCAAGACGGCGCTCGCTTCGCGTTCGTTTTTTGAAGATCCCGCGATCTCCGAGCAACAGATCACCGCATACAAGAAGGATCTAAAATTCTTCGGCGACCTCCGCAAAATGGCGCGACAGGATGCCCAGGAGACAATCGACTTTAGCGCCTATGAAGATCAAATCCGCAAATTGGTCGACCGTTACGTCATTGGCGAAAAGGTGACGGACGCCGAAGGGGTCTTTCTCGTTAACGACCTTGGGCGGAAGATTGATCCCACCGACTGGTCGGATGAGAAGACGCGCAACGAAACCGATATTATCCGCAGCAGATTGAAGAAAACGATTGAGCAGGAATTGGCAGACGATCCTTACGCTCAAACCCATTTTTCCGAATTGTTACGGCAGGCGATCATTGATGCGAGCGCCCTTTTTGAACACCCGTTCAAGCAATATGCCCTGTTCAAAGAAGTCGAGGAGCAGGTGCAATCGCGCACAGTTGGTGGCGCGCCGCAGGAGCTGGAAGCGAACAAGCCTGCCAGCGCCTATTTCGGAATCATGAGGCTGGTTTCGGGTGACGAACTGGTGCTTGGCGCGAACCGCGGAAGCTGCATAAAAATGGCGCTGGACATCGAACGAGCCGTGCATACGGCAGTCGCAGAAAACTCGCTCAACCCGCAGAACATCGAGGCCGCAATCCGCAAGGCTTTGCTGCCGATGCTGTTCAATCTTGTCGGGCTGGATCACGCAAAGCAGGTGATTGAGCAGATCGTCACCGTGACCCGAGTTGGCCTCTCTCGGGGTGGTTCATGACTATCGCGACACTGCGATACGGCGACCGATCGACGGAATACCATGTTGCTACCGCCGATAGGCTTACCGCCAAAATTTTGATTCACGTCCACCCCAATGGAATCGTCGAAGTTGAAGCGCCGCCGAACCGCGCAGCAGCCGTCGTCCAGGCTGCGGTGCAAAAGCGCGCACGTTGGATTTTTGACAATCTGGATTCCGCCAAAGATGCGCGAGCCTATGCGCTCCCTCGCGAATATATCGGAGGTGAAACGCATTTCTACCTTGGTCGTCGTTATCGCTTGTTGGTGCGGGAAGAGCGAACTGCGCCTTCGTCGGTAAAGTTGGTGCGCGGGTGCATCGAAATCGTCGCTCCCGTCGTCGATCAAGCCGCTATCAAACGACGGCTTCGTCATTGGTATCGTGTTCGCGCGCAAGATTATTTCCGGCGGCGGCTAGACCATATCGCGGCAAGCATCGACTGGCTTAGCGTTTCACCGCCAATGAAATTGGTGCCCATGGAGCATCAATGGGGAAGTTGCTCGCCGACCGGCTCGATCCATCTCAATCCAGCACTCATTCGCGCGCCGCGCCATTGCATCGACTATGTTTTGCTCCACGAACTTTGCCACCTGAGGGAGCATAACCACAGCAAGAAATTCTATGCCTTGCTCTCAAAGCACGACTCGCATTGGGTCGATACCAAGGCCGAGTTGGATCGACTGGCCGAGCTTCTGCTGGTCGAGTAGGTTCGACTGCGGGCGGTCGGCAGATTTGGTGCTGCCCTTCGGGCGACCTGCTCTATTCGCTGCGCCAACCAAGCCAGTATCTAAGCCGACGAGTCTATGGCTTCGTCGATGGCGTTGACCGCATACATGAGGCCCGCCTTCAGCGAGATCAGGCTGAGTGCCGAGACATTCAGTTCGCGCCCTGCCAGTACGAGCAAGGTCGCCATGATGGCATCGGATTCCCTGGCCAGCAGAATGAGATGGC
>JBDTLS010000123.1:0-8410 GCA_039934655.1 Sphingobium sp. | reverse complement strand
GAAACGCAATGCGCCTCGTCAATCGCAAACAGGCAAATCTTTGCACTTTCGAGCAAGCTGCGAAATCCCGCCCCGCTCGCCCGCTCGGGCGCAACATACAGCAGATCAAGCTCGCCCGCGCACAGCTTGTCCTGCGTTTCCCGCCAGTCGCTGTCTGCCGATGTCAGGCTAGCCGCGCGGATGCCGAGTGCCCGCGCCGAACGCAGTTGGTCGTGCATCAACGCGATGAGCGGGGAGATGACGATGCAGCATCCGTCCATCGCGACGGCGGGCAGCTGAAAACACAGCGATTTGCCCGCGCCGGTCGGCATGATCGCGAGCGTTCCCGCTCCCTCCAGCACGCGCTCCACAACCTGTTGCTGAACGCCGCGAAAACTTTCAAAACCGAATATGTCGTGCAGCAGGGTCGCGGGATCGGATGTCATCGGGCTCGCTATAGGGGCGCGACAGCCGTTCGCCTACCCCTCGATCAGGTCGAGATAGGCGATCACGTCATTATCGGTGGCGATATACAGCCCCTCCTGCATTTCTTCCGGCTCACGCGCGGCAACGGCTAAAGCCTCGTTCAGCGGACCATAGAATAGGGTGGTCGCGCCGCCGCCCTCAACCTCCACATCAAGATGATAGAGCCGGACGGAAATGTGCTCACCAGTGGTACGCATCAGCCCTTCCTGTCCCGCCTGGCACCATCCAACAGGAGATGCGCGCGCGACGTTTCGGCGCGTAGCGCGGTTTTCTCCGCCTTGGTGCAGCCAAATTTGGCACGATTCTCGCTCGCCTCCGTCTCTTTACGGGCGCGCTTGTGGGCCTTCCGGGCCAGTCGCAGGTTGATGATGTCCGCCATGCATAGCTTCTGAAAGATCACCCGAATAATCACAAGGGCCTGACGATCTAATAACAAACTATGTTCCCGGCTTAAGGGTCTTGCCGTGCGACCGGGAGATGATATTCAAGTCCGGGTAGGCGCGAAAAGAAGGCGAAACGCCATGTGCGATAAATTCACCGAAACGGAAAATGAGCGTTGGCTCGCGGATCAGTCGCTCGGGCGGCGCGCATTCACGGTAATGAGCGGGGCCGCCGCGGTGGCGGCGCTCGTGCCGGGGTGCCGGGCTAGCACTAAGGCGGCGCCCGTTATAACGCCGGTGACTTCACAAATGGTGCACATACCCACTCCCGATAGCGTCGCCGATGCGTTTTTTATCCACCCGACAAACGGCCATCATCCCGCAATCATCATGTGGCCCGATATTGCGGGGTTACGCGACGCCTATAAGGAGATGGGATCGCGCCTCGCGCAGGCGGGCTATGCCGTGCTCGTCGTCAATCAATATTATCGATCTGCCCCCGCCCCGGTGTTGAGCAGTTTCAACGAATGGCGAACGGATGCGGGCAGCGCACGGCTCAAACCGATGATCGCCGCCATTACGCCATCCGCCACCACCCGTGACGCGGCGGCGTTTATTGACTGGCTGGATGGTCGGTCCGAAGTCGACGGGAAAAGGAAAATCGGCACATGCGGATATTGCATGGGCGGCCCCTTCACATTTCGTGCCGCAGCCGTGCGGCCCGACCGGATAGGGGCGCTCGCCTCCTTTCATGGCGGCAATCTGGTCGATGGAACACCCGATAGCCCGCATTTGTTGATCGGCAAACTCAAGGCCGCCATGCTGATCGCCATCGCCCAGAACGATGACCAACGCGAACCCGACGTCAAGACAGCCCTGCGCACGGCCGCCAATGCCGCCAAACAACAGGCGGAAATAACGGTGTATCCGGCCCAACATGGCTGGTGCACCATCGATTCGCCTGTTTACAATCGCGAACAGGCGGAAATGGCTTGGGATCGTCTGTTGGTGACGTTCAAATCTTATCTTTAACGGAATGCCTGCTGCATAGACTTGCATGTAAAAACCCGTGACAGCGCGGCAAACTAACAATTGACAAAAATTTGCGGGTACGCGACGCAACGCTGACCGCCTTGCCCTACGGGCGCCCAACATTAAGCGTTAGGTTGATCCACGCGCAAAAACTGCATCGTCGATAAGGATCATGAATGACATTCTGGCGGAAATGGCATCGGTGGCTGGGCACGATTGCGGGCGTGCTGCTTGTACTGATCGGTGCGACCGGGGCATTGCTGCAGATCGACGAAGTGACGCATTTTACCGATGGCCCTCGCCCTGCGCCGGTTGACCCGGCGCGCCTTGCACCAATTGACCCTGTTGCGCTGGCCACACGCATCCAATCCCTGTCCGGGGAGCGTCAAATCCTGTCCTTACAAATGGAAGCGCGGCAGAATGGCCCCGCTGCCATCGTGCGCTTCGTCGGTGCCAAATCCCCCGTCGAACTGAACCTCGAAACCGGCGCGCAACAGGCATCTACCGATCCAGCCAAGCCGAAAAATACTCGATTGCGTCGCATCCAGCTGCTGGTGCTGAATTTTCATACCTTCGGGCTTGTCGGTCCGTGGGGGCATGTGGTGGGCATCTTTGCGAGCTTCATGCTGATCGGGCTGAGCGGCAGCGGGTTGTGGATGTGGTGGACGATGCTGCGTGAGCGGACCAGACGAAGCAAAACGTCATGGTTCTGGCGGTAATCCTCACGATCAGGGTCGAAGCGCGATGAGCTTGCGGCTGTTGTTGCTTGGCCTGATGTCTGTGCTGACGCTGGCAAGCGCAGGGTGTTCAGCCGAGCCGGGCGCCACCGTGACCGTCAATCCCGCCCAGACGTTCCAGACGATGGAGGCTTGGGAAGTCACACCGAAAATGTGGGACTTCGACAAGAAGAACAACCGCTTCAATGGCAGTTGGCTGCCGATCCGCGACCAGATATTGACCCGGATGATCGAAGAAGGCGGCATCAACCGCATCCGCCTCGAACTGCGCAGCGGGGCCGAGAATCCGGTCGATTACTGGCCTGCATTTCGCGCGGGCAAGCTCAGTTACATCGACTTTAAGGCGCATTTCTATGAGAAGATTAACGACAATGACGACCCGCGCGTCCTGAACCCCAAAGGCGTGCAGTTTACCGAGTTTGATTTCCGCGTCGAAAACTTCTTGTTGCCCGCCATGCGCATCGCCAAACAGCTTGGCCGTCCGATGACCTATACGCTGTGCTATATCGATTTCGGGTGGACGCCGCTGAAAGGCACGTTGTCACATGCTCGGCAGCCGGAGGAATATGCCGAGCTGATTGCCGCGACCTATGCGCATATGAAAGAAAAATACGGCCTTGTCCCTGCCGAACTGGAAATCATTCTGGAGCCGGACAATAGCGATGAATGGCGCGGCAAGCAGATTGGCGAGGCGATTATGGCCGTGTCCAAACGCTTGGGAGAACAGGGCATCGCCCCGCGCATTATCGCGCCGTCGACCGCGTCGGGCGGCAAGACCATGCGCTATTTCGACGATTTGGCCAGTGTGCCCGGCGCGGCGCAGAAGGTGTCCGTCGTTTCCTATCACCGCTATGGCAGTGCATTGACCGACGATGTGCTCGCGCAAATCAAGCGGCGTGCGGACAAGTTTGGCGCGAAAACGGCGATGCTCGAATTTACGCACGGCGACATTGACGACCTGTTCGACGATCTCACCAAAGCCAATGTGTCGAGCTGGCAAAAATACAGCATCGTCAAGCGCGGCGCCGATGATGGCACCGCGCCCGGCAACCTGATGGTCGCAAACCAGCCGGAGCAACGTGATCCGCAAATCAGGATCAAAGCCTCGACATTGGCGATGACCGATATTTTCCGCTCGGTCTTTCCGGGCGCCGTGCGCATCGGTGCGCGGTCAGATCAATCGTCGATCGATACCGTGGCGTTTCGCAATCCAGACGGCCGCATTGTCGTATCGGTCAAAGCAAATCCTGGGGTGATCGAACGCACGCTCAAAAAAGTGCAAGACAAGGTCGATTTGCCGAACCTCACCCCCAGCCCTAGCGGCGGTCAGTGGGTGGGCATCACGGGCTTGCGCGCCGGGCGCTACGAAGTGATGCGGGCCAACGCCGTGGTCGGCGGCGAACGGCGATGCAGCGTCATAGTGTCACCGGCCATGCCGCCCGCCGTTTATTTACGCAGTCGCGATGTTGCTACACTGGTAGAGCAGGCACAGGGCACAGCCCCCACCACTCCCGCCTGTTCGCGTAATCCCGCCGACTGGAAATAGCGCACCAATATTGTGGCCAGTTGCCATCGAATAACACCCTTTAGCCCAAATTAAGAAAACATCCTTTACGAGATTGCCATGCAATTGGCCGCAGGTGTAGATGTTGCAGTGCAAACAGGGAGGCAGCATTAATATAATGCGAACCGTGAACAGACGTGAATGGGGGGCGCTTGCGCTGATCCTGTCGCTCGCCTGCGCGCTGCGCCTGTTCAAGGCCGACACCGCGCTGTGGTATGATGAAATCTACACTGTCGTCAATTTCGTGCGTTTGCCGACGAGCACGCTGATTGCCACCTATGATTCGCTCAATAATCATATGCTGTACAGCCTCGCCGCGCAGGCAT
This sequence comes from Sphingobium sp., assembly GCA_039934655.1. Lineage (GTDB taxonomy): Bacteria > Pseudomonadota > Alphaproteobacteria > Sphingomonadales > Sphingomonadaceae > Sphingobium. The sequence continues at coordinate 3,906 of JBDTLS010000123.1, read as the reverse complement.
CGGTCGCAATATTGGGCGAGAGTTCGTTGTCGGTCAGGCTGCCCGCCATTCTGCTCGGATTGGGCAGCATCTTTGTTCAATGGCGTATTTCGCGCCGCGTTACTGGCCCGGTGCAGGCGCTGATTGTCGCGTTGTTGCTCACACTGTCCTATCATCATGTCTGGTTTTCGCAGAATGCGCGCGGCTACACCGGATTGCTGTTCTTCACCTCAGCCGCCACGCTCGCGTTTATCAAGGGGCTGGAAAATCCGAACTGGAAGACGTGGACAAGCTATGGCCTGCTGGTCGCAGCAGCAATGTATACGCACTTGTCGGCCGGTTTCTTCTTTGTGGCACATGGCGCAGCCTATGCGCTGTTTGTCGGGCAGCGCCTGTTAAAACGAAACGGCGATGAGCTTCGCTGGCCCGGATTGATGACGATCAAGCCGATTTACGGCGTGGCATTCAGTATATTCATCACCCTGCTGCTCTATTCGCCGATCATCGGGCAGGCCGCGCATACGATCAACGCGGTGTCGACGGCATCATCATCGCCCAGCGGAGCCGCGCTGGCCGAGTGGCGCAATCCGTTGCGCGCGGTGCAGGAAATCGGCGCGTCAATTGCAACCGCAGGGCCATTGGTGCCGGTCATCCTGATAGGTGTCGTGCTGGTGCTGGCGGTTGGCATATATGCGCTTTACCGGCGCAGCCCGATGCTGACGGCGATCTATGTTCTGCATGTGCCGCTCGCGACGATCCTGCTTTACGCCGCCGGGGTACGCATCTGGCCGCGCTACTATTTCGTCGATATTGGATTCATCTTCATGGCGATTGTCGAGGGCGTGTTCGTGTGGAGCGCATGTCTCGTCGCCCGGTCGGGGCTGGCCAAGCGCTGGACGGGCGGTGCGAATGCTCTGGCGGCGGTGGGCGTCGTGGCGATGGTGCTGATCTCGCTCATATTGCTGCGGCCCAACTATACCCACCCCAAGCAGGATTATATCGGCGCGCGCGACTATGTGCGCAGCCGGGTGGCCCCCCATGACGCCATCACCAGCATCGGACTCGCGGGATATGCCTATAGCCATTATTATGCACCCCACATGCGCGTCGTGGAGACGGGCGCAGATCTGGAGCGTGTACGTGCAAGCGCCCCGACGACGTGGTTGCTGATGGCGTTCCCGCACCAAACGCAAGCTGCCCGCCCGGATGTCGCCGCCGAACTCGCAGCCCACTTCGATCAGGTCGCGACCTTCCCCGGCACGCTGGGTGACGGCGCGGTCTGGGTCTATCGCTCGCGCGGCACTCCGTAGGGTGGCGCGAACGTTCCCCAAGCTTGGTGCTGCTATCGCCCAGACGATCATGCGTCCGCAGATGAAAGTGGCGCGCAACCTCGGCCTGCTCTGGGTTGGGCAGATCATGACCAAGGGCGTGGCCTTCATCGCCTTTGCCGTGTTGGCGCGGCGGCTGTTTCCCGCCGATTATGGCGCGGTCGAATATGCGATGGGGCTGGCCACGCTCGCGACGCTGGCGATCGACGGCGGCCTGGGGTCGGTTGGCGTGCGGCGGCTAACGCAAAAGCACCAGAGCGCCGAAGAACTGGTCGCGCTGATCCCCGCTGCGCAATTCTGCATCGCCGCGATCATTGCGCCCGCGATGATACTCTTCACCTATTTCTTTGCGCATGACCGCAACGTGCTGCCGCTGACGTGCGCAGTGGCGTTCAGCGTGATGTTGACCCCGTGGAAGCAGGACTGGCTGTTTCAAGCCAACGGGATGATGACGCATATCGTCATCGCGCAGACAATCCGCGTCTTGTCGTTCATGGCGGGTGCGATCCTGCTCGTGCACAATGGCGCGAATGTAGTGCGGGTCGGCTTTGCCGAAATCGGGTCGGTGGCGCTGGCGACGCTCTATATGATGTTTATGCAGCATCGCCTGATCGTGCCGCTGCGTACCCGGTTTGCCATTCACAAGCTCGTTGATCTGCTCAAGGAAGGCGTGTCGATCGGCCTTGGTTCGATCTGCTGGGCGTTGTTTCAATATGCGCCGCTGCTGATTCTTGCCGCCGCCGCCGGAATGACCGAAACTGCCTATTTTGGGGCGGCCCACCGCCTCGGCGTATCGCTGGTCACGTTCAGCTGGATTTATCATTTCAACCTCTACCCGGTCATATCGCGCCGCGTACAGCGCAACCCCGCGGCACTTACCCAGTTGACGCGCATCTCGATCCGCGCGAGCGCGTGGGGCGGCATTGGTCTGGTACTCTGCCTGACCCTGCTTGCGCAACCATTGCTGGGACTATTGTTCGGGCAAAAGTTCGTCGCCGCTGCGCCCTCGTTCAGCATCCTCGTCTGGACGTTCCCGCTGACCTTGCTGTCGGGCCATGCGCGCTGGATATTGATCGCCGCCAAGCGCGGTAATGACATGCTGATCGCACAGGTCGCGGGTGTCGCTATCGCGATCCCCGCCACATGGCTGCTGATCGGGCCGTTCGGCGCGCCGGGCGCGGCGATGGCGATAGTGCTGGCCTGCGCGCTCGTGTGGGCGGTGTCGCAATATTATGCACAACTGCGTGGTCATGATGTCGCGGTGTTGCCTGCTCTGCCGCCGATGATCGCCGCCGCGCTGATTATCGCGGGCGCCAGGATGCTACATTTTGATCCGCTGGTCGCCTGCGCGGGCGGCATGACCCTGTTCCTCATCGCCGCGCTCGCGATCGATCGCCACCTGCTCGCCGAGATCAAGCTGCTGACCTCCAGCAGCGCCCGTGACACTGCCAACACCGAAACTATTTCGTCCGACGCCGCCCTGTTGGCGGAACGGGCCGTACCCAACGCTTAAGGCCCAATCGAAAGGACCAAACCCGCATGTCGACTGCCATTTTCGAGCAAACCCTCGCCCGTTTGCAGGACAAGAGCGCCACCATCGGCATTGTCGGACTGGGCTATGTTGGCCTGCCGCTGGCCTTGGCCTGCGTGAAGGCGGGCTACACCGTGATCGGTTTTGACATCAATCCGGGCCGCGTCACCGCCATCAATGCGGGAGAGCAGGTCATCAGCTACCTCGATCCGGCAGAAATGCGCAGCGCCATCGCAGCGGGGAAGTTTGAGGCGTCCGCCGATCTCGCCCGTCTTGGCGAAGCCGATGCGCTGTCAATCTGCGTGCCGACCCCGCTGACCCGCAACCGCGATCCCGACCTCAGCTATGTGGTCGAGACGACCGAGATGATCGCCAAAACCCTGCGCCCCGGCCAGCTTGTCGTCCTCGAATCCACGACCTGGCCCGGCACGACCCGCGAAGTCGTGCAACCAATATTGGAAAAGGCGGGCGGCATCATTGGCGAGACGTGCTTCCTCGCCTATTCGCCGGAACGCGAAGACCCCGGCAACAAAAACTTTTCGACCAAGAGCATCCCGAAGCTGGTTGGCGCCGACGACCCGCAATCGCGCAGCCTCGCCGAATGCTTTTACGGTCACACAGTCGCCGAAGTTGTGCCGGTCAACAGCGCGGCAGTCGCCGAGGCCGCCAAGCTGACCGAAAACATCTTCCGCGCGGTCAACATCGCGCTCGTGAACGAACTGAAGCTGGTTTATTCGGAAATGGGCATCGACGTGTGGGAGGTGATCGCCGCCGCCGCGACCAAGCCGTTCGGGTTTCAGGCCTTTTATCCCGGCCCCGGTCTTGGTGGCCACTGCATCCCGATCGACCCGTTTTACCTGACGTGGAAGGCGCGCGAGTTCGACATCGAGAGCCGCTTCATCGAACTCGCCGGGCATATCAACACCAGTATGCCGCGCTATGTCGTGAACAACCTCGCATCGGCGCTCAATGCCCAAAGCGGCAAAGGCCTCAAGGGCGCGCGCGTCCTGATGCTCGGCGTGGCGTACAAGGCCGATGTCGACGATCTGCGCGAAAGCCCTTCGCTGA
>JBDTLS010000122.1:0-8420 GCA_039934655.1 Sphingobium sp. | reverse complement strand
ACGCGCCTCGGGGCTAAGGCTGGTGTCCACGGTGCCAAAGAGCCGCTCGAACGCCACGCGAGGATTGACCTCAGTGGGCAGCGGTTGCGTGGGGGAAGACCAGGAGATCGAGTTGGTGTATGCGCAGCTATAGCCCCAATTGCAGTTGCCGAAGTTACCCGTGTCTTCCACACCCACTTGCAGCGACGACAGAATCGTATCCTGCCCGTGCTTCTGCGCGATCAACTGATCGACCGTGACGCCGAGATAAGGGCTAACTGCGTTGCGCCTGGGCTAATTGATACGGCCATGGCGGAGCCAATAATTGGAAAGGATCGCGCGGAAGGGAACGAAAACCCGTTTGCACATTGTCCGCTGGGGCGGGCTGCGACTGTCAACGAAGTCGCGAGCGCTGTGCTGTTTCTCGCCTCGCCTTTGGCCAGTTATATAAATGGAGCTGTGCTTGCGGTCGATGGCGGCAGCTCAGCAAAGATCTGATTCCATTGACGGTACGATATTTAAGGAACCTCTGAACAAGTCACTTTTGACTCGCGAAAACAGCAGAAAAGCGTCGATTTACGAGCCCGGTTTTGACTTGTTCAGAGGTTCCTTAATTCGACGAGTGGCAGATTGTTTTCTTCAATGACGGCCAGGCATTGCTGTTTTTGCCGGTTGCCACTTCTCGCCGGTTTGCGCGAACACGATGGTCCTCAAATAATGGTGACAGACAATGACTGAAGGATTTTCCGGCCTACAGCTCCGATCAACACTTGATCCTTCCGGCACTTTGACACTGGACCTCGTGGATGTGACACTCTCTTCTCCCGATCCCGACGAGGTGATTGTCCAGGTCGAAGCTACGCCGATCAATCCTTCCGATCTCGCGGTGCTTCTCGGGTCAGCAACCGGGCCAGCCAATCTGGACGACCTGAAGGCGGCCGGCACAGAAGATTGGCCCATAATCACGGCGAAGGTTCCTGCATCAGCAATGCTCTCGATGCGCGATCGCTTCGGTGTTGCGATCACTCCCGGCGCCGAGGGAGCAGGAACTGTCGTTTGCGCAGGCGCCAACGCGCGGCATCTGCTCGGCCGCCGCGTGGCCACCCGCGGCGGCGCCATGTATGCGCAGTATCGCTTGGTCAATATTCTCAACTGCCTTGCCTTGCCCGAGGGCGTCTCGGCGGCCGACGGCGCGTCCATGTTCATCAATCCCCTGACGGCCCTTGGCTTCCTCGAGACACTGAAAGCCGAGAAACATCGCGGGATCGTCCATCTTGCCGCGGCGTCAAATCTTGGTCAGATGCTGAACAGAATCTGCCTTATGGACGGCGTGCCGCTGATAAATGTGGTGCGGACAGCGGAGCAGGCCAGCATGCTACGCGATGCCGGAGCCAGATATGTGTTGGATAGTACGGATCAGCACTTCGAAACGAACCTTGTTGAAGCGTTATATGAGACAGGAGCCACCCTGGCTTTTGACCCGATCGGCGGCGGCAGACAGGCCAGCCAGATACTCGCAGCCATGGAGAGCGCAGCATCCCGTGATGTTAAGGTCTACAATCGCTATGGAACGGATATGTTCAAACAGCTGTACATATACGGCACGTTGAACCTCGCGCCGACCGTGCTCGATCGGTGGATCGGATTTGCATGGTCGGTGGGGGGCTGGCTGCTCACCCATCGCCTTCGGCAGATTGGACCCGAGGGCGAAGCACGACTGCAGGGGAGGGTCCTGAGAGAACTCACAACCACATTTGCCAGCCATTATACGGCCACGCTCAGCCTGCGCGAAGCGCTCCGGCCGGACGCGATCCGCGCGTATAGCCGCAAGACAACAGGAGAAAAATATCTGATCACGCCTCAGGCTTGAAACCAGTTTCGTAAACCCGCGCTGGTGCAACATGCCGATCAGGTGTATACTGCTTTTGAGATTTGCGCTGCCGCCGGTGCCATGTCTGCAGCAGGTCTGACCTAAACCTTTTAATAGCCCGACTTCGCTATCACAATTTCATCCCGAAAGGAGAGGATGATGTCGGTCACCGAACCAGGCTACCGCATCGCGTTTGACCCGCTGCGAAAGTGCTGTCGGTCCAGATGATCGGCTTTTGGGATGCTGCGATGGTCGCGGCCTATCGAAAGGAGCTTGTCCGGGAAATCGCCAAGTTTTCAGCGGGCGGCCGCTTCCCCCACGATATCGGTGCGTTGGTCGATCTGAGGGAGCAGTCGATCCTTCCGCCCGAGACGACGGAAGCGATACAGAATCTGACGGAGTCGGAATGGCCGGCCGGAAATCCTGCTGCAGTCATTATCTCGCCGTCGATGATCCAGAAGGGGCAGAGCCGGCGCATGGGCGTGCGACTGACCAATATCGCCTTCTTCACCGACGAAGGAGAAGCCGTCGATTGGCTCATCGGGCAACGGACGCGCTGAAATCGATCGGGCGCAAATCGGCATGATCGGCGTGGCGGTCCGATTTCCTCCCGTCACTTGAGCCAGTAGAGTCTGGGAAACACTGCGCCTATGTCGTTGAATGCGAATGTCCGGTCATTGCGCCGGGCGCTCGGGCGGGCACCCCAATAGAGCGTTCAACTCTTCAATCCTGAGCTCACCTTCCCTGGTCTGGCCGCCAATCTCCAGAAAGCGGGTCATATTACGCCGGGCCTCGTTTGTGCGAAGCAGTTGCCGGAAGAGAAAGACTTCCTCGACCGCACCCTGTGCGTCGGGCAGGTAGGCCGCATCCACCGCGGCCTTCGCCAGTCGCACAGCTTCGGGAGGGTAGGAGGCAATGCGCCGCGAGAGTGCATCGATGTGCGCGGCCATGTCCGCCTGGGGAAGAGCGCGATTGAGATAACCCCACTGCTCTGCGGTCCCGGCGTCCAGATCGCCGCCGCCCAGGATCACTTCGAGCGCGCGGGGCCGGCCGATCAGATGCGGCATGCGCTGCGTGCCGGTGCCGCCCGGCAAGATGCCAAGCGGCACTTCCATCTGGTTTATGACCGTCCTGCCGATCACGCCGAAACGCATGTCAAAATGCATCGCAAGTTCGCTGCCCGCGCCTCCTATCCGTCCCTCGATCTGCGCTATGGTGACCTTGTCCATCGTGCGGAAGCGCTCGCACATAGCGTGATAGGCACTGTCAGCGAGATCGGGCCGTTCGGCGGCCCCGTCTATCGGAAAATCTAGGATTGCCGCGATGTCGAAGTGCGCCAGGAAAAAGTCCGGATTTCCACTTTTCAGCACAAAGACGAGGGTATCCCTGTCGTCGGCCAGCTCTTTTGAAAGACAAATGAGTTCGCTCATCAGCTCGCGCGTGAGGAGATTGATGGGCGGGTTGTCGATCGTTGCCGTTACGATTCGTCCAGCGCAGGTTGCGCGGATCAAACTATAGTCTTCATAAGCCATGGAAGCTCCCTTCAAGGTCGCCGGCAAGGCCCTGGTCCAGACCATCGGGGGCGTTCGCGCCAGCGGGCCGAGGCCAAAAGGGTCGGGGCATACCGGGTCCTGCCTTCACGTCAGGCGGTGTCCACCGGATCGAGTGCGAACGCCGTCCGTTCCGCCAGCCCACTGATCACCCCGAGATAATCCTGAAAATGCTGTGTCCGGCGATGCGCCACGACGGCAGCGCCATTTTCGTAAAGTTCGTCCAGAATGAAGCGGACCGGATCGGCCTGATCCTGCCAAATTCCCAGCGCATATTGCCCGGCTCGGCTCGTGACGATGTGGCGAGGCCGTTCAGAAGAGCTCGGAGCGCGTCGACCTTTCCCGGCCGGGCAACGAGGATCGCCACGATCTTCACGCGATTTGTCATCCGCGGTGCACGTCTTCTCTCCGGACGCTGTCGCAGATCCGTCATGCTCAAACTTTCTCGATCGCGACAGCCAGCCCTTGACCGACCCCGATACACATCGTGATGAGCGCGCGACGGCCGTTGCGTTTTTCAAGGGCTCGGGCAGCCGTCAGGATCAATCGCGCGCCGGACATTCCGAGCGGATGTCCCAGCGCAATCGCGCCCCCATGCGGGTTGACGTGATCGCTCATCGGCTCGACGCCCAGTTCACGCAGCGAAGCGATGACCTGAGAGGCAAAAGCTTCGTTGAGCTCGATCACATCGAAATCGTCTATGCCAAGGCCTAGCCGTTCCATGAGCTTCCTGCTGGCCGGCACGGGGCCGATGCCCATGACCCGCGGCGCGACGCCGGCTGTGGCCATGCCGAGAAAGCGCGCTCGTGGCGCAAGGCCATGCCGCTTCGCTGCCGCCTCCGAGGCTATGAACATCGCTGCGGCGCCATCGTTAACGCCCGACGCATTGCCCGCAGTGACCGTGCCGCCCGCTCGCACCACCGGCCGCAGCCCGGCGAGCGTCTCAGCCGTCGTGTCGGACCTGGGATGTTCGTCCGCCGACATGCGGCTTTCTCCCTTCTTTCCTACGATCCTGACCGATGTGATCTCTCCGGCCAAATAACCCTCCGCCTGAGCCCGGGCCGCGCGCAGCTGGCTATTGAGCGCATACGCATCCTGATCATCCCGGCTTACACCAAACTCCAGCGCGACATTCTCGGCGGTCTCCGGCATGGAGTCGACGCCATAGGCCTTCTGCATCGCCGGATTGACGAAGCGCCACCCGAGCGTCGTGTCCTCAATTCTCGCGGACCGGGACCAGGCACTTTCGGCCTTTCCCATGACGAAGGGCGCTCTGGACATGGATTCAACGCCACCGGCGATGGCCAGATCTATCTGGCCCGACAGAACCGCCCGAGCCGCGGTGCCAACGGCGTCGGCGCCGCTGGCGCACAGGCGGTTGATGGTCGATCCCGGGACCGTCGCGGGCAGTCCGGACAGCAGGGCGGCCATGCGTGCGACATTGCGGTTGTCCTCGCCCGCCTGATTGGCGCAGCCCAGGATGACCTCGTCGATCGCGTCATAATCAACATTGGGATTGCGGTCGCGCAGCGCACGGATCGGAATAGCGGCCAGGTCATCGGCGCGAACCGGCGCCAATGCGCCGCCGAAACGGCCGATAGGGGTACGGATCCCGTCGCAAATGAAGGCGCTCGTCACAAATGTCTTCCTTGTTGCATGGCGTTTTGCTCTGCGTAGTGCCGTCGGCCATGAGCTGAGGCGGTTCCGGAGGCGGTCCTAGTGGTCGGCCGCCGAGGCGCCTTTGCCCATTAGACCGATCGTCGTTCAGACGGCTGGCTCGAAGCCGATCACGGCCTTCGTCTCAAGGAACTCGTGAAACGCCAGCTCACCCCATTCGCGGCCGTTGCCCGACATCTTGTAGCCGCCAAAGGGCGCGTTCAGGTCGGGCGGCGCACCGTTGAGATGGATCTGCCCCGCCCGGATCTGACGCATCACCCGCCGGGCATTGTCCAGGTTGCCGCTCTGAATATATCCGGCGAGGCCGTAAGGAGTATCATTTGCGATCCTGATGGCCTCGGACTCATCATCATAAGGCATGATGGCCAGCACGGGACCGAATATCTCTTCGCGCGCGATAGTCATGTCCGCCCTTACATCTGCGAAGATCGTGGGCCTCACATAATAGCCCGTCTCCAGTCCTTCCGGCTTGCCAAGGCCGCCGGCGACGAGCGTTGCCCCCTCGTCGATCCCGGCTTTGATCAGCGCCTGGATCTTCCACCATTGGGCTTCCGAGACAACAGGCCCCATGATCGCGTTGCTGTCAGGCGAGCCTACAGAGACGGCGTCTGCCGCATTCCGGGCAATTTCTTTCACCTGTTCGTTGACCGATACGGGAACCAGCATGCGCGTTGGCGCGGTGCAGGTTTGCCCCGAATTGGTCATGACAGCTTTCACGCCGCGCGTTGTCGCATCCACTATGTTGGCGTCGGCGAGGATGATGTTCGGGGATTTGCCGCCCAGTTCCTGGTGGACCCGCTTCACCGTGGGCGCAGCGTCACGCGCAACCTCGATCCCGGCCCGCGTCGAACCCGTGAAGCTTATAAGGTCGACGTCGGGATGGCGGGAGAGGGCGGCGCCGACTGTGGGGCCGTCGCCATTCACCAGGTTGAACACGCCTTCCGGAACGCCGGCCGCATCGAGAATCTCGGTCCACAGCTGCGCGGAGAACGGGGCAATCTCGGACGGCTTCAGGACGATCGTGCATCCCACCGCCAGAGCCGGCACGACCTTGCAGGCAATCTGATTGATCGGCCAGTTCCATGGGGTGATGAGCGCGCAGACTCCAATTGGCTCCTTGGCGATCAGCGTCGTTCCCTTGAGCTCCTCGAATGCAAAATGTTCGAGAACCTTTATCCCCGTAGCAATATGCCCGGCGCCCAGCGCGGCCTGAGGTCCCTTGGCCAGCCAGGCCGGCGCGCCCATCTCTTCGGTGATCGCTGCTGCGACCTCTGCGATGCGTCGCTGAAATTCCGCAGCGATCGCTTTGAGAAGGTCCAACCGCTCATTTCGCGTCGTCATTGAAAAGGACGGGAAGGCGCGACGCGCGGCGGCAACGGCCCTGTCGATATCCACGCCATTCCCCAGGCTGATGACTCCGGCGACGTCTTCGGTCGCCGGATTGATGACATTCAGGCTGTCCGGGGAATCCGGATCCACCCACTTTCCGCCGATGTAGAATTTCCGATACTCGCGCATTGTATTCTCCAGATATTCGGTGACCGGCCCAGGCTTGGGACCATTCCCTGGCGCTGCCTGCCCGCGGCGGATCGGGTCCGGTGGAGGGACAAGCGCGTCGTCAGGAGCGCTTGCGAAGCCCCTTATGCGTATTGAAATTCGGTGCTCGTAACGTCGATGTTGGGGATTTCGTCGCGCTCCGCCCAATAATCCTGGTTATGGCGCCATTCGGGCTTGTCGCCGCTACGCGGCAGCTGATCGATCGAACGCATGAGATAGTTCGGACTGAAATTGTCCTTCTCGATCCACGGCAGCAGCGCCATGCCTTTGTCCTCTTCGCGGAGCGTAACATTGACGCGATGAGCGCAGATCTCGTCCATGTGGTTGAGAAGCTTGCAAACGAAATCGCCAAGCATATCGACCCGCAGGGTCCAGCTGGCGCGGAAATAGCCCATTACCCAGATGAGATTGGGAACGCCCGTGAACATCATGCCGCGATAGGTGATGGTGTCGTGCCAATCGACCGGCTTTCCATCGACGGAGAAGCGGATGCCGCCCATCATGAGCAGGTTGAATCCGGTTGCGGCGACGATGATGTCGGCCTCGATTTCCTCGCCCGACCGCGTCCGCACGCCCTTTTCGGTGAACGTCTCGATCTCGTCGGTGACGACAGTGAGCTTGCCCGAGACCGCCGCCTTGAAGATGTCGCCTTCGGGGCAGAAGGCGAGGCGCTGCTGCCAGACGCGATATCGCGGCGTAAAATGGGGTTCGAACTCGAAATCGGGCTTGCCCGTGAACATTCGGACCCGCTCCTTGAGTTCCTCGAACACGACATCCGGCTCTGCCTGGCAGCGAGTGGTCATCACATTCTGGTCATGGAGGATCTGGGCGCGAACCACGCGATGGATGGTCGGGGCATCGATCCCGATTTCACGCAGCCTTTCCGCCAGCTCGTTGCGGTTTTCTCCGCAGAAGAAATAGGTTGGCGATCGTTGCAGCATTGTCACGTGCGCTGCGTCTTTGGCAAATTCAGGGATAACCGTCGCCGCAGTGGCGCCCGAGCCGATTACCAGGACTTTCTTGCCTTTGTAATCAGTCCGGGGGTCCCATCGCTGGGCGTGCACCAGATGCCCCTCATAGTCCCTCACCCCGCGCCAGTCCGGCAAATAGGGCTTCTCATGATCGTAGTAGCCCTGGCACATCCAGAGGAAGTTGCAGGTAAAGATGATAGTCGTGTCGTCGTGCCGGCGCGTTGTTTCGACCGTCCAGAGATTGGTCGCGCTGTCCCAGGAGCATTTGCTGACGCTATGGCCGTACCGGATACGAGGCCCGATCGCATTTTCGTCGATCACCTCGCCCAGATAATCGAGGATCTTCTGGCCTGATGCGATTGGGCTGCCAAGCCAAGGCTTGAACGCGTAACCGAAGGTGTGAAGATCGGAATCGGATCGCACGCCCGGATATTTGTGCGTATCCCAGGTGCCACCGAATGCGTCCTTCGTTTCGAGGACGAGGTAGCTCTTGCCGGGGCATTGATCCTGGAGATGATAGGCCGACCCGATACCGGATATCCCTGCGCCGACGATCAGCACATCCACATGGTTGGCTTCCGCTTCCACTTCGTCTAGCGCACTCTCCATCGTCAAACCCCTCATTGTTGCGGTGACGCGACGGTCCTTCACAGACCTGGCGCGTTGCGCGTCACTGTCTTGGTGTCGTTCATCATCTCACTAAGCAAGCGACATGCCAGTCGCGACTGGGGGCCCGGAGTTGGCGCAGTGCAGGGATGTAGCGACCCAGCCATGATCTCCCGGCGCCGCCGCTGTACGCGGGGCAGTCAGGGGGCT